>NZ_CP085234.1:3000000-3281123 GCF_044807075.1 Brevundimonas vesicularis | reverse complement strand
TCCCGACGTCTTCGTTCCGCCTGCCATCGCCGCTGCGCCCCCAACCATCTTTGCCCGCCCACCTTAGAAGAACCATTCCGACCTTCCGCGCTTCAGGGCGATGGTTCAGGGACGACTTCTCCTGCGCCGAAAAGCGAGGCTTTTCGGACGGGGTCTAACCTCTGAACAGACATCTCCCGCCAACGCGAAACCTAAGCTCCGCGCCGTCTTCATCCGTGCTGGGATGGAAGTGCGTTAGAGGCCAAAACTTACGCCGAGAGCCGGGTGGGTCAACGCTGATTCGTTGGTCGATTCGCAGTTAAATTGTTTGACTCCGCCAAACCCTGACACCGCTTGGAATTTCGGAGAGATCGAGGCTCGTCGATCGCAGTTTTGAATTTTGACAGTTAGCGCCGCAACGCAAAACGGCGAAGGAGCTTGCGCGCCTTCGCCGTTGATCTTGCTTGATAATCCCACAACGAAACAGCGACAGCTGCTCCGTTTGCTGTTGGATTAATTTTGGCTCAGGCGGCCGACAGCTTCTTCAGCTGGGCGGCCAGGCGCGAGACTTTGCGCGAGCCGGTGTTCTTGTGAACGACGCCCTTGGAGACGGCGCGCATCAGCTCGGACTGAGCCTCGATGAAGGCGGTCTTGGCGACGGCGGCGTCGCCGCCGGCCAGAGCTTCCTGGAACTTGCGCAGATAGGTGCGGACGCGCGAACGGCGCGCCTTGTTCACTTCGGTACGCGCTTCGATCTTGCGGATCGCCTTGCGGGCGCCGGGGTTGTTGGCCATGTCAAACCTTCGAACGGAAAACGCCGCGGAGCACACGTCCACGGCGCGGAAATCTCAAGAGGGCGGGCCTATAGCCGAAAGCCCGGAGGCGGTCAACGCGGAGTCTTCATCGCTGGACTCCGAGGTTGGGCCAAGCCTCCAGTTCGCCCGCGCCCTGCGCGCCGCTTTCAGAATGCAACCCAACAGTCTTTAACGCGCTGTGGCGGGCTTTCCGTCGCAGGTTTTTGCATTCTGTTGAAAGCGCGCAATGCTTTCATTTTGTTCATGAATTGTGTCGTTTTACGGCCATGTTTGTCCCGTCCTGACAAGGGCTGAAATCATCTCCCGGATCGTCGTTCCATGACCCAGACCGCGCTTCTCCTGCTTGCGCTGGCCCCCGCCGCCGGTGTCGTCCAGCCTGTTCAGGCCCAAACCAACGAGGCCCAGCCGGTAGAAGCCCAGGCGCAGGTTCAGCAGGAGGAGCCGACGGTGGTTCTGCCGGACGTGGAGGTGACGGCGGCGCGGCGCGGGGTGGCTCTGGGCGGGCAGGAACCGATCGTCTCTTACGACTCCGCCCAGATCCAGGCTTTCGGTGCGACCAACATCGGCGAACTGATCACCCTGCTGGAGGCCCAGACCCGCAGCGCGCGCGGCGGGTCTCCAGTCTTCCTGGTCAACGGCCGGCGCATCTCGGGCTTCCGAGAGATCCGCGGCATTCCGCCCGAGGCCATCGAACGGTTCGACGTCCTGCCGGAAGAGACCGCGCTATCCTATGGCTACAGCGCCAATCAGCGGGTGGTGAACATCGTGCTGAAGGCGGACTTCAAGTCCTTGACCGCCTCGGTCAACGTCAGCCGGCCTGAGCAGGGCGGTCGCACGACGACCGCCAGCGAGAACAACGTCCTGCGCATCGCGGGCTCGGACCGCTGGTCTGTCGATATCAACGGCACGACCTCCAACACCTTGTTCGAGACCGAGCGGGACATCGACCGCAGCACGACGGCGGGCGGCGACAGCGAACTGGCCAACGCCTATCGCACCCTTCTTCCTAAGACGGACGAGCTGTCGGTGTCGGGGACCTACAAGCACGACCTGAACGACAAGGTTGGCATGACGCTCAGCGGCAGCGTGGAGGACTCCAACAGCTTCAGCTACCAGGGGCTGCCCAATGTTCAGCTGACCGTGCCGGGCACCAACCCGTTCTCGCCGATCGGCCAGGACGTGACCCTGTTCAGCTATCTGGACCTGCCCGGCGCCCTGACGCGCAAGACCGATACCCGCACCGCCGAACTGGGCACGGTGTTCGACGGCTATGTCGGCGACTGGCGCTGGACCGCGACGGGGGAATACAGCCGCGTCGAGACCGACACCACGACGGGACGCGGCGTTGATGCGGATGCGTTGCAGGATCTGATCGCGGGCGATCTGACGGTCAATCCGTTCGGCGATCTGACCGACCGGGCTGTGGTGAGACCGCGCGACACCGCCAACTCTGTTGCCCAGACGGCGACGGCGGAACTGGTGTTGAACGGGCGTCCCTATGAGCTGCCGGCCGGCGACATCACATCGACCTTCAAGGTGGGGGCTGGTTATCAATCACTGGATTCCGAGAGCCTGCGTTCGGGCGTGGCCGTGGATCGGTCGCAGTCGCGCAACTCGGGCAGCGTCCAGGCCAACTTCGATTTGCCGATCTCCAACGTCGAGCGCGGCGTCCTGCCCAAGATCGGCGACCTGTCCGCCAATCTGAACTTGGCCTATCAGGAGCTGTCCGACTTCGGCGGCGTGTCCTCGGTCGGGGCCGGGCTAAACTGGTCGCCGGTCGAGCGCCTGTCCTTCTCGGCCAATTATTCCGATGAAGGCAAGGCCCCGACGGTCCAGCAGTTGAACGACCCGACAGTATCGACGCCGAATACGCCGGTCTTCGACTTCCGCACCGGTCAGACCGTCGAGATCAACCGCATCACCGGCGGCGATCCCAATCTGCAGGCCGAGGATCGGCGGATTCTGAAGCTGGGCATGAACTGGCAGCCGGTGTCGGACAAGGATTTCCGCCTGAACCTGGCCTACACCCGCACCGAAGCGGACAACGAAATCTCCAGCTTCCCGGCTATCACGCCCGATCTGGAAGCGGCGCTGCCGGATCGGTTCGTTCGCGATGCGGGCGGCAATCTGGTGTCCATCGACGCCCGTCCGCTGAACTTCTTCAAGCGCGAGCAGCAGGACGTCCAGTGGGGCTTCAACTTCTCGCGCCCGTTCGGCAAGCCGAACCCGGCGGCGGCGGGCGGTCGTGGTCCGGGCGGACGCGGCGGTCCTGGTGGCGGCGGCATGATGATGATGGGCGGACCGGGCGGCCCCGGCGGCGGCGGACGGATGCGCGGCGGGCGTGGATCGGGAATGCAGCCTGGCCAAGGGATCTTCAACCTGTCGCTGACCCACACCTGGCGTGTCCGGGACGAGGTCACCATTTGCGACGGACTGGCGCCGCTGGATCTTCTGGACGGCGATTCCATTTCCGGCTCGGGCGGTCAGTCGCGCCATGAGGTCCAGCTTCAGACCGGGCTCTCCCGAAACGGCGTGGGCGCCTTCGTCAACGCCAACTGGCGCTCGGGCACGACGGTCAATGGCGACGCGCTGGGGTCGCCCGATCTGGACTTCTCGGGCCGGACCACGGTCAATCTGTTCGCCTTCGCCGACCTGACCCAACGCACCTCATGGGTGGAGCGCTTCCCGATCCTGAAGGGCACGCGGATCGGTTTCGGCGTGCAAAACATCTTCGACGACCGCGTCTCGGTGACCAGCAGCGACGGTCAGACGCCAGTCAACTATCAGCGCGACTATCTGGATCCGCAGGGGCGCGTCTTCCGCATCAATCTGCGCAAGATCCTCTTTTAGAACCTCAGGGCCAGACGGTCGCCAGCGCGATCATCACGACGGCGGCGGCGAGCGCCAGGGGAAAGAAAAGACGGTCGGACATCGATCCGACCGTTACCCCGGCGTGCGCGGCGCGACAAGCGATGGCGAGGCCTGCGAGCCTTGACCGACTTCGGAGGGCGTCCTAACCCCGCATGACCGTATTCCGAAGGACCGACCGAATGCCGCGCCTGATCCTGCTCCGCCACGGCCAGAGCCAGTGGAACCTCGAGAACCGCTTCACCGGCTGGGTCGATGTCGATCTGACGGCGGAGGGCGAGGCCCAGGCGCGTCGCGGCGGCGAACTGATCGCCGAGGCCGGCTTCAAGCCGGCGGTGATGTTCACCTCGGTCCTGACGCGCGCCCAGCGCACCGGCGCCCTGGCGTTGCAGGCGGCGGGCCTGACCGATGTGCCGGTGATCGAGGACTGGCGGCTGAACGAGCGCCACTACGGCGGTCTGACGGGCCTGAACAAGTCCGAGACGGCTCAGAAGCACGGCGAGGACCAGGTCAAAATCTGGCGCCGCAGCTATGATGTGCCGCCGCCCCCGCTAGCGCCCGGCGGCCAGTTCGATTTCAACGCCGACCCGCGCTACGCCGGCAAGGCCATTCCCGACACCGAAAGCCTGAAGACCACGCTGGACCGGGTGAAGCCCTATTGGGACGCCGAGATCGCGCCGCGCCTGAAGGCGGGCGAGGACGTGCTGATCGCCGCCCACGGCAACTCCCTGCGCGCCATCGTCAAACTGCTGTTCGACGTGCCGGACGATCAGATCGTCGGCGTCGAAATCCCCACGGGCAATCCGCTGGAGATCGATCTGGGCGCGGATCTGAAGCCCATCGCCGCCCGCTACCTCGACGCCGCTCGCGCCGAGACATTGCCGACCGCATCATGAGCTGGAGCGAAGCCGACCAGGCCTTCATGGCCCAGGCGATCGCCCTGGCGACCGGCTGCATGGGCGAGACCTGGCCCAATCCGGCGGTCGGCTGCGTCATCGTCAAGGACGGCCGGGTCATCGCCCAGGCCGCCACCGCGCCGGGCGGTCGTCCCCATGCCGAGGAGCAGGCCGTGCCCGCCGCTGGCGCGGACGTCGTCGGTTCGACCGTCTATGTCACGCTTGAGCCGTGCGGCGCCCGGTCGTCGGGCCGCAAGTCCTGCGCCCACTTCCTGACCGAGGCGGGCGTGGCGCGGGTCGTGATCGCCTGTATGGACCCGTCGCCGTTCGCGGCCGGACGCGGCACGGAGCGGCTGCGCGCGCAAGGGTTGACCGTGGAAACCGGCCTGATGTGCGAAGAGGGCGCGGCCCTGTGCGAAGGCTTCCTGCACCGACTGGAAACCGGCCGCCCGATGGTGCGTATCAGCGAGGATGGCTCGGGCTTCGACGGCCGGTTCGTCGCCTCGCCCAAGGCCGATCTGGTCACCGAGCTGAAGCGGCTCGGCGAAGCGGGTTATACGCGCCTGTGGACCGGGCCGGGCGAGCTGGCGGAGGCCCTTCAGATCCAAGGGCTGCTGACCGTCTGAGGCAGCTTCGCCGTTCAAAGGTTTCTTAAGTCAGGGCGCCTAATGTGCCCTGATGGCCCTCGCCGCTGAACCCCTCGTGAGAAAGCGCCTGACGCAGGCGGAGCTGGACGTCATCTGCGCCCGGCACGATCGGCTGTTCCAGGCCCGACCCGGCGGCGCCCGCGCCGTCTTCGCCTGGATGGACCTGTCGGGTCTTAGCCTGAAGGGCCGCAATCTGGCCGACGCCGATTTCGCCGCCGCCTGTCTGGAAGGCTGCGATCTGACCGGGGCCAAGCTGGACAACGCCAACTTCTTCGGCGCGGACATGCAGGATGCGATCCTGGCCGAGGCCAGCCTTCGCCGCTCCGACCTGCGCGGCGCCTGCCTGCGCGGGGCGGACCTGTCGGGCGCCGATCTATTCGAGGCCGACCTGCGCGAGGGCACCATCGCCGCCGCCGACGCCAGACTGGGTTTCAAGGTCATCGAACCCCGCCATCGCGAGGAGACCGAGGCCAGCGGCGCCTGCCTGGCCGGCGCCAATCTTCAACGCTCCAAGATGGCCGGCGTCATCGCCGTGAAGGCCGACTTCTCCGGCGCGGTGATGAAGGACTGCAAGCTGGTACGCGCCAATCTGAAACAGGCGGATTTCCGCGGCGCCGACCTCGCCGGCGCGGATCTGTCGGGGGCGGACCTGTCGGGCGCGGACCTGCGCGACGCCATCCTAGTGGGCTGCAAGACAACCATGTGGCGCGCCGACGGCGCCGACATGCAGGGCGCCCTGACCGACAACAAGTCGTCCTGCGAATCCGTGGACAAGATGCCCGCCGCCGAGATGCTGCGCGAACATGCGCGCTGGTGCGAAACCGGCGGCGCGGAGGGGCAGCCGTCGGTCTTCAACGGTGTCGACCTTCGTCCGCTAAAGTCGATCACGGGCCTGAACCTGACCGCCCTTTCGGCCAAGGGCGCGGTCTTCTACGGCCTGGATATGGAGGGGGTGCAGTTGCAGGGCGCCCAGCTCGACAACGCCGACCTGCGCTCGGCCAAACTGCGGCGCGCCGATTTGCGCGGCGCGCGTCTCAGGGGCGCCCGGCTGAACGGGGCGGATATGCGTGAGACGCAGCTGGGACCCCTGCTGATCGCCGCCGACCGGTTGATGCCGGCCGACCTGACAGGCGCGGTGCTCCGCGGGGCGGACCTGTCGGGCGCCGACCTGAAGCGCGCCGTCCTGGCCGGCGCCGACCTGGGGCGAGCGACGCTACACGGCGCCCAGACCCGTCAGACCGACCTGACCGACGCCAATCTGGCGGGCGTGCGCGGCCTGACCATCGATCAGGCCGCCTGAGAGGCCTTTAGGCCAGCGCCTTGAGCTGATCGACCAGATCGGTCTTTTCCCAGCTGAAACCGCCATCCCCATCCGGCTCGCGGCCGAAGTGGCCATAGGCCGTCGTGCGGGCGTAGATCGGCTTGTTCAGGCCCAGATGTTGGCGGATTGCACGCGGCGTGGCGCCGCCGATCAGGTCCAGAATCTTGTCCTCCAGAACGGCTTCGGAAATCTTGCCGGTGCCGTGCAGATCGACGTGGATCGACTGGGGCTTGGCCACGCCGATAGCGTAGGAAATCTGGATGGTGCAGCGGTCGGCCAGACCAGCGGCGACCACGTTCTTGGCCAGGTAGCGGCAGGCGTAGGCGGCCGAACGGTCCACCTTGGTCGGATCCTTGCCCGAGAAGGCGCCGCCGCCGTGGGGCGCCGCGCCGCCGTAGGTGTCGACGATGATCTTGCGGCCGGTCAGGCCGGCGTCTCCGTCCGGTCCGCCGATCTCGAAGATGCCGGTCGGGTTGATGTGCCAGACGGTGTTCTCGTCGGTGAAGCCCTCAGGCAGCACTTCTAGGATATAGGGTTTGACGATCTCGGCGACCTGTTCGGAGCTCAGCCCCCTGGCGTGCTGGGTCGACAGGACGATTGAGGTGGCGCGCACCGGCTTGCCGTCCTCGTATGCGATCGTGACCTGGCTCTTGGCGTCGGGCTCAAGCTGCGAGCCGCCGGCGTGGCGAACCTCGGCGAGCCGCTTCAGGATGTTGTGGCTGTACTGCAGGGTCGCCGGCATCAGCTCCGGCGTCTCGTTCGACGCATAGCCGAACATGATGCCCTGATCGCCCGCGCCCTCGTCCTTCTCATTGGTCGAGTCGACGCCGACGGCGATATCGGCCGATTGGGCGTGCAGGAAGCAGGAGTAGTCAGCCGTCTCCCAATGGAAGCCATCCTGCTCATAGCCGATGTCCTTGACCGCGGCGCGGACCAGCGGCTCCAGGCTGTCGATGATGCTCTGGGTGAAGGCCTCGTTCTCTTCCTTGGTGTTGCCCGGCTGGGTGGCGCGAACCTCGCCGGCCAGAACGATGCGCTGGGTCGTCACCAGGGTCTCGCACGCCACGCGCGCCTCGGGATCCTTGGCCAGGAAGGCGTCCACGACCGTGTCGGAAATGCGGTCCGCGACCTTGTCGGGGTGGCCTTCGGAAACGCTTTCCGAGGTGAAGAGGAAGGAAGAACGAGCGGCCAAGAGAGGCTCCTGTCAGTGTCAGACCGACAGGCATATAAAGGTATGCTTATATGTTCAAGTAATCTGAAGAGATGCCTGGCGAATGCAAACTGCTTCGCGGCGTAAGCATATCGGCTGACTCCCGTTCATTTTAGGGTAAACAGGCTGCAGGGGAGTGCCCATGTCCGAACGCCTGACAACGAGAGAAAGCGAATGCGTCCGCCTGGCCGGTCAAGGTCTCGAGGACAAGGAAATCGCCGCGCGCCTGCGCATCTCGCCCCGCACGGTCGGCAATCACCTGCATCGCGCCTATGCCAAGCTGGGCGTTTCGGACCGCAAACTGGCGGCGCGTCGACTGAGTATTGGCTACTCAGAGGCGTCGATACTCATTCACGGTGCGACGCAAAACGGGCCTGTTGATCCGGCGTCGGCTGGACAGTCGGTCGACGACGGTTCGGTCGTTTCATCATCCTGGGTTCTGCCGCCTCCGCCTCGCGGGGTTGGCGCGAGACTGGGGATCGTGGTCGTCGGCGCTGTCGTCGCTCTGCTGCTCGCCATTGGGATCGTGACGGCAGGCATGGTGGTTCCCTCCCTGTTTGACCGGATCGCTCCCGAATGGGCCCGCTGACGCGGGGCATCATTCTGGAGGATTTGATGAGGAACATGCAGGTGGGGATCCGGGTCGCACGACAGGTGCGGACGGCGGAACACGCCATTGATCAGGCCATGATCGAGGTTTGCCGACTGATCCAGACATCGTTGGAGGGACGGGTCGAATCTCGTCTGGCTGCGGAGGTCGGTCATTCGGCAATCGAGAAAATCGTCGCCGGCTTAGGCCAACTGACCACAGTTCGCGCCAGTGTCGTCGCAGGCCATGCCGATCTTGCCACGGTCGCCGAGGATCACGGTATCGGTTGGCGGATGGAGGGCATGGGGGAGGATAAGAGCACCAAGCCCACAGGCGCGCTGCCGGCCGAAGTGATCAAGCTGGCCGCTTGACGGAGAGCGGCTGAATGCCTTCGCCGCTGTGGATTTTCGGCACGGGCCTCACCTACGTCGCGCTCGTCTTGCTGATCTGGAAGGGTCGACGCCCGGAACGTGAAGCAGGCGTGGGGCTCTTTCTGGCTCAATTATTGTCGGGTTGGGTCGATCATCTTGCCTTCGGTCAGTTTCGGTGGGCTGTGGCCGTCATTTCGCTGGGCCTGCTGGTCCTGCTCATAAGGCTCAGTCTTCGTTACGATCGTTGGTGGTTGCTCTTCGCAGCCGGCGCTCAGTTACTGGCCTTCGCTACTCACGTCTCGTCACTGATCGGACCGGACGCGCTCACCTGGTCCATCGTCACCGCGCGGATGACGGTCTGGGTGGAGATCATGTGTCTGGCCATCTTCGGAGTATGGGAGGCCCGCTCCGCACCCTACGCCAAACCCAAAATCACCGTTGCGCGCGACGTCGCGCATCGTCTCAACTCAAAAGGATATCAAACGTGAATACTCAATCCACTGGGGACTTTCTGCCGCTGTTTCGCTCCTGGTTCGACACCGCGTCGCTGGCCGACACGATTGGCGCAGCCGGGTTGGAGGGCAGTTCCGACAACATTCTGGCGGAACTTGACCTCGGGCCGATGGTGGACGCAGAGACGAGCCTACTCAATCATGCGCCTTCGAGCGCGGTCGAAGCCGCCTGTCTGCTTGAAGTGGTGCGCCAGAACATGGCCGACGCCGGTCGTTCGGACGGTCTGGACATCAGAGCCATCACTGCGGTGCAGCAGTGGTTGGCGAACGCCTCCACAGACAGCACCGGCGATCGCTCGGTCGAAAGCCTGCTGCGTCAAGCCCAGGTCTGAGGTGCGCTGGACGGCCGGACCTTAGGCTTAGGTTCGCCGCCTCAGCCGCGCAGGCCCTTGGCCACGGTCAGAAGGGCGTCGCGTTGAGCGGCGTCCTTGATGCCGCGGAAGGCCGCCAGCAGTTCGGCGACACCGGGGGCGGCAAGGGCCAATTCATCGCCCTCGGCCGTTTCCAGTTCGCCCAAAAGCGACGCGCCGGTCGATTTCAGGACCGCCGCGATCTGCAGCAGGCGCGCGGCGGAAACGCGGTTCACGCCCCGCTCGTACTTCTGGATCTGCTGGAAGGTCACGCCCGCACCCGCCGCCAACTGCGCCTGGGTGATGCGCAATTCTTCGCGACGGCTGCGGATGCGTGCGCCGATGGCGATGTCTACGGGATCAACTGCGTCGTTCATTTCGGCCTGCGAGCATAGATAATGCCGTGCCAAGGCCCGAAAACCGATCGGTCGTCAAGCCAAAGCTGCCCTGTTAGGGATTGCTACGTGTATTGCCGACCGAAAATCAACCTGGAGGAGAAGCGTGTTGTCCGCTCATCTTCTCTAATGCGAGCTTCGCCCGGAGAAGTGGTGCCGCTTAGGTGACTCGAACACCTGACCCCATCATTACGAATGATGTGCTCTACCGGCTGAGCTAAAGCGGCCCGGTTGCGACGGACGAAGCTGTCCGCGCGAGAGGGGGTCTTTATACGGCCGGATCGCGCTTGCCAAGCGCCGCGTTCAAGATCGTGAGCAATGAGGTCTCGTCGGGCGATTTTGCGACGACGGGCGACAGGCCCAGCGCGGCGAGCGGGGCCGCGGCGGCGGGGGAGATGCAGGCTAGGACAGCCTGGGCCAGGGCGTGGTGACCACGTTTGGCGAGGGCCTGCCCGGCGCGGGGGGAGTGGATCAGAACGGCGTCGAACAGCGCGGGCGCTGGGGCTGACGTTTCGATGGCGCGATAGACCGTCAGCGACTGGATCGACACCTTGCAGGCGCCGGCGGCGGTGAGGGCGGCGGTGAAATCGCCGGCGGGGGTTTCGGCCTGAGGGACCAGGACGGCGGCGTTGGTGATGGCGCTGGCGATCAGGCGCGCGAGAGCGTTCAGGTCGCCGGCGGCGGAGCGGACATCGGCGAAGCCCGCATCGCGGGCGGCCTGGGCGGTCGCATCGCCCACGGCGAAGACCGGACGGTCGCGGCCGGGCGTCAGGGCGGCGAAGGCAAATACGCCGTTGACGCTGGTGAAGGCCAGGGCGGCGAACGGCGCCAGATCGGGAACGGGCGGGGTCAGGTGTTTGATCGCCAGCAGGGGCGCGACAAGCGGCTCGAACCCCATGTCGCGCAGGCGGGGGGCGGTGCGTGCGGCGCCCGGTTCGGCGCGGGTGATCCAGACGCGGGCGGGCCCAAATTCTTCGTCTAAGGGGCTCATCCGTCCAAGGTCGCGGGATCGACTTCCTGATCGCCGGCCGAGGCGTGAACCTCGCCGCCCAGGCGTTGGCCCAGAGCGCGCGCGTCGGCTTCGGTCGGTTGGAAAAGGTCACCGACGCGGCGCCAGCGCGCGGACCCGTCTGGGCTAAGCATTTCAGTGGTCAGGTGCAGGGTGTCCTGCTCGATACGGGCATAGGCGCCGACGGCCGTGCGGCACGACCCCTCCAGCGCCGTCATGGCCCCGCGCTCGGCGGCGATGCACAGGGCGGTCTCGGGGTGGTTCAGGGCGGCGACCCATCGGGCGTTTAGGGGCGCGTCGATGTCTGCGGCGCGGGTCTGGATGGCCAGGGCGCCTTGGCCTGGCGCGGGCAGGAAGGCGTCCAGCGACAGCTTCTCGCGGATAGGGTCGGTGATGCCCAGGCGCGTCATGCCCGAGACGGCCAGAAGGATCGCGTCGAAATCGCCATCGGCCGCGCGACGCAGCCGGGTGTCGATGTTTCCGCGCAGCATCTCGACCTTCAGGTCCGGCCGCAGGGCAAGCGCCTGGGCCTGGCGTCTCAGGCTGGCGGTGCCCAGGCGCGCGCCGAAGGGCAGGGCGTCGAAACTGTCGAAGTCACGGCTGATGAAGGCGTCGCGGGCGTCCTCGCGCTCGGGGATGGCGGCGATGCACAGGCCCTCGGGCTGTTCGGCGGGGACGTCCTTCATCGAATGGATGGCGATGTCGATCCGGCCGGCCAGCAGGGCCTCCTCGATCTCCTTGGTGAACAGCGCCTTGCCGCCGACTTCCAGCAGGCGGCGATCCTGGATGCGGTCGCCGGTGGTGACGATCTCGACCAGAGGAACGGCCGTCTCGATCTCGGCCTCGGGCACGTTCAGGGCGCGGCCGATGGCGCGCTGCATCATGCCGGATTGGGCGAGCGCCAGCTTGGAGCGTCGGGTGCCGATGCGGAGAGGAAAGGTCATGAGCGTTGCGCACCGGTCGCCGGGTCGCTACCTCGACCCGATGGAGATGTCCGCCGACTATAGCAGCGGCGCCAAGTCAGCAACTGGACGGGATGTCCCCCCTCGTCCCGGTCCGCTGACGGTGCTGGGCCTGGAGACCAGTTGCGACGAGACCGCCGCCTCGGTCGTGCGCCTGCACCCTTCAATGGCGGGCGGTCGGGCGGAGGTGCTGTCTTCTGTCGTTCACAGCCAGATCGACGATCACGCGGCCTATGGCGGTGTGGTGCCCGAGATCGCGGCGCGCAGCCATGTCGAAATGATCGCCGAGGTCACGCGCCGCGCGATGGCCGAGGCCGATATGGGCTATGATGGGCTGGACGGGATCGCGGCGACGGCCGGGCCGGGTCTGGTCGGCGGGGTCATGGTGGGCCTCAGTTTCGGCAAGGCGGCGGCGCTGGCGCGCGGCCTGCCGCTGGTGGCGGTCAACCATCTGGAAGGCCATGCGGTGTCGGCCCGGCTGGGGGCGGAGGTGGCCTATCCCTTCCTGCTGCTGCTGGTGTCGGGCGGCCATTGCCAGCTTCTGGAGGTGCGCGGCGTCGGTGACATGAGCCGGATCGGCGCCACCATCGACGACGCGGCCGGCGAGGCCTTCGACAAGATCGCCAAGGCCTTGGGCCTGGGTTATCCGGGCGGACCGGCGTTGGAACTATTCGCCATGCAGGGCGACGGGTCAAAGATCGATCTGCCGCGCGCCCTCTTGGGCCGCAAGGATTGCGACTTTTCCTTCTCGGGCCTGAAGACGGCGGCCTTCCGTATCGCCCAGACCTGCGAGACCGAGCAGGACAGGGCGGATCTGGCCGACGCGGTGCAAAACGCCATCGCGCGCCAGCTGTCGGATCGGTCTGAGCGAGCCTTGGCGGCCTATGCGGAGACGCATGACCACCGTCTGTTCGTGGTGGCAGGCGGGGTCGCGGCCAACAAGACCATCCGCGCGACCTTGCAGGCGACGGCGGCGAAACACGGCTTCGACTTCCTGGCGCCGCCCATGGCCTATTGCACGGACAATGCGGCGATGATCGCCCTGGCGGGGGCCGAGCGGCTGGCGCTGGGCCTGACCAGCGACATCGACGTGGTCGCACGGCCGCGATGGCCGCTGGACGAAGCGCGCGCCCTGTCCGATCCTTCGCACAAGCCGGGCCGCAAGGGCGCGAAAGCATGACCAACGAAACCGCCTCGGGAGGGCGTATGGAATTCCGCACGGCAGGGGTCATCGGCGCGGGCGCCTGGGGTACGGCTCTGGCGCAGGTCTGCGTTCGGGCCGGTCTGGACACGACCTTGCAGGCGCGCGAGCAGCAGTTGGTCGAGACGCTGCGGGCGACGCGGGCCAACGACCTTTATCTGCCCGGCGTGCCGCTGGCCCACGATCTGAAATTCACCGCCGATCTGGCCGATCTCGGCGCTTGCGACGTGATCCTGGCGGTGCCGCCGGCCCAGCATATGCGCGCGACGCTGACGGCGTTTGCGCCCCACTATCGCACCGGCGTGCCGGTGGTGCTGTGCTCCAAGGGTGTCGAGCGCGGCACGATGAAGCTGATGACCGAGGTGCTGGCCGAGACCCTGCCGGACGCGCCGGCCGCCGTCCTGTCCGGTCCCAGTTTCGCGGGAGAGGTCTCGCGCGGCCTGCCCACGGCCGTGACCCTGGCCTGCGCCGATCAGGCGCTGGGCGAGGCCTTGCTGAAAACCCTGTCGGCGCCGGGCTTCCGGCCCTATCTGGCGACCGATCTGGTGGGCGCCGAGGCGGGTGGCGCACTGAAGAACGTCCTGGCCATCGCCTGCGGCATCTCCGAAGGGCGTCAGTTGGGCCGCAGCGCCCACGCCGCCCTGATCACCCGCGGATTCGCGGAAATGACCCGCCTCGCCGTCGCCATGGGCGGGCAGGCGGAGACGGTGGCGGGCCTGTGCGGCCTGGGCGACCTTGTTCTGACCTGCTCCAGCCCCCAGTCGCGCAACATGAGTCTGGGTCTGGCCCTGGGGCAGGGGCAGACGGTCGAACAGGCCCTGGCCGGCAAGCGGTCGGTGGCGGAAGGCTATGAGAGCGCGCCGGCGGTTCGCGAACTGGCCGCGCGTCTGGGCGTGGAAATCCCGATTTCGGAAGGCGTCGCCGCCCTGCTGGCCGGCGAGATCGATGTCGATGGCTTGATCGACGGCCTGCTATCGCGCCCGCTGAAGGCCGAACGTGTCTGAAGCGGCCGAGGCGCCGGCTGAGCGCCAACGGGTCTGGAAGACGCCGCCGGGCGTGGCCCTTTGCGCCGAGGGCGACATCGCCGACCCCGGCTCGCGCGGCTTCGTGCTGCAGATCGGCGAGGCCTTCTTTCACGGCTTCGTGGTCAGAAAGGACGGTCAGGTCGCGGGCTGGGTCGATCGCTGCCCGCACGCCGGATTTCCCATCGCCATGGAGATCGACCGCTATCTGACGCCGGACGGCGCGCTGATCCTGTGCGGCTGGCACGGGGCGGTGTTCGAGCCGCTGACCGGCGAATGCAAGGGCGGCCCCTGCGCGGGCGGGCGGCTGACGCCCTGGCCGGTGGCGGCCTCTGGCGGGATCGTCAGAACGGCCTGAGGCGCTTTAGCGCGCCAGTCTGCCCTTGGCCTTGCCGGCGGTGAACACGACGTCGGGATCCGGTTTCTTGATGTCGATGCTGGTGTGGCTCAGCACCGACAGGATGTAGCGGCCGATGTTCAGGCGCGCCGTCTTCTTGTCGTCGGTAGCGACGACGGTCCAGGGCGCATAGTCGCGGTCGGTCTCGTCCAGCATCCGGTCGCGGGCGTCGGAATAGGCGTCGAACCGCGCCTCGGCCTCGGCGTCCAGCGACGACAGCTTGAACTTCTTCAACGGATCGTCGCGGCGTTCCTTCAGCCGCTTGGCCTGCTCCTTGCGCGAGATGTCCAGCCAGATCTTGATCAGGATGATCCCGTCGTCGGTCAGCATCCGTTCGAAGCGCGGGGCGTCGGTCATGAACTGGGCGTACTGCTCGGGCGTGCAATAGCCCATGACCGGCTCGACCCCGGCGCGATTGTACCAGGACCGGTTGAAGATCACCGTCTCGCCCGCCGCCGGAAGGTGCGGGACATAGCGCTGGAAATACCACTGGCTGGTCTCGCGGTCGCTGGGTTTGGGCAGGGCGATGACGCGGGTCTGGCGCGGCGACATATGTTCGGTCAGGCGCTTGATCGCGCCGTCCTTGCCGGCGGTGTCGCGCCCCTCCAGCACGATGACCACGCGCGAGCCATGCTCGATGCTCCAGGCCTGGGTCTGGACGATCGCCAGCTGGATCTGCTCCAACTCGGCGTCATAGGCGTCTGATTTCTTTCCCATGGGAAGAGAGTGGCCCCAGGGCCGGCACAGAGCAAGGGCGAGGGAGCCGACTGCGAAGCTGGGCGTTAAGGCGCCGGGCCCGTCCGGCCTGCGAGGGGCCGAATGAAGCGCGATCTGGCGGACATGTGGAATCTGGTATGGGAGCTGGCGCTGCTGGTCTGCGCCGGCTTTGCGTTGCTGAACGCCTTCGCCCCGCCCCAGGATCTGCCGTGGAAGCCGCTGGATCTGGATCGTCCGCTGGGCCGCGCGACCACCGCAAAGGTCGCCGCCTTCGATGTGCAGACCGCCGCCACGCCCGAGGCTGTCGAGGGCGCGACCGAGGCCTGTATGCAGGCGCTGCGCAATGCGGGGGTTCAGGTCGAACGCGCGCCCGACCGCGACGACGGCGGCTTCTGCGTGGTGCGCGGGGCGGTGCGGATCACGGGGGGCGAGGTGACGCCTCTGGCGCCGGCCGATGTCGTCATGCAGTGCCCGCTGGCGGTCCGCTACGTCATCTGGGATCGACAGGTGCTGCGCCCGGCCTCGCGCGACATTCTGGGCTCGGCGCCCGCGCGGGTGGAGAATTACGGCACCTATTCGTGCCGCCGCATCTACGGCTCGCAGGACGAGGCCGAGCGGCCCAGCGAACACGCCAGGGCCAATGCGCTGGATGTCGCAGCGGTGACCTTGAAGGACGGTCGGACCGTCAGCGTTCTGAACGACTGGCGCGGCGACGGGCCGGCGGGCGAGCCGGGCGGCCGCTTCCTCCACGCCTTGCGCGACGGGGCTTGCCAGCTGTTCTCGACGGTGTTGACGCCGGATTACAACGCCGCCCACGCCAACCATCTGCACATCGACGGGGCACCGCGGGGTCTCTGTCGTTAAGCCTGAATGCGTCTGGTGCGACTCGCTTTGCTGTTGACCGTCTGGAAAAGCCGGGTGACAACATCGCTGCAGTCCGGATTTCGCGTGGGGTCCAAACCCGCGTTTCGCTCCTTCGCCTGAACGAGCTGTCCAGATGGATTGTCGGGTCACCTCGAGGGGGATCCGCCTGGAAAAGCGCGTTTACGGAGACGCAGACATGGCGACCGGCACGGTCAAGTGGTTCAACCCCACCAAGGGCTACGGCTTCATCCAGCCCGATAGCGGCGGCTCCGACGTGTTCGTTCACGTCACCGCCGTTCAAAAGGCCGGACTTCAGGGCCTCGATGAGAACGCCAAGGTCGAATACGAGCTGGAAAACCAGCGCGGCAAGACCTCGGCGATCGACCTCAAGGTCCTTTAAGTCGATCCAGCCTTCAAGGCTTAGAGGCGGGCGCGGGAGTTTCTCCCGCGCCCGTTTTGTTTTGTGATCTCTGCGCCAGGACGATGGCGCCCAACACCAGGGCGCCGCCCAGGGCCTGAACCGGCGTCAGGGTCTCGCCGAAGATCCACCAGCCCAGCAGGCCCGCGACGACCGGCTGGATCAGGATGGTCACGGCCGTGACCGAGGCCGGCAGTTTGCCCAGCGCCCAGGCCACTCCGCCTTGGCCGAAGACGTGCATCACGCCCATGGCGACGCAGGCGGTCCAGCCGGCTGGTCCGGCGGGGATGACAGTCTCGCCCAGCGCCAAAGCGACGATCAGCAGCAGGGGCGCGCCCAGCAGGGTCGCCCAGAAGGTCACCCGCATCGCGCCGGCCGTGCGCCGCGCCGCCTGCACCGCCAGGAAATAGCCCGAGTACCAGACCGCCACCGACAGGGAGAACAGGTCGCCCAGCATGGGATTGGTCCCTTGGCCGCCATCAGCGCCCGCCGCCATGGCGAAGGCGCCGCCCATGGCCAGGGCCAGGGCCAGGATGAACAGCCGGTGCGGCCGCTCCTTCAGCACGAACCAGCCGAACAGGGTCACGACGACCGGCGTCAGGTTGCACAGCACCGTGGCGTTTGCGACCGAGGTCATGACGATGCCGTAGTGCCAGAAGCTGAGGTCCAGGGCGAAGAACAGGCCCGCCAGCAGCGCCCATTTCGACGGCGTCGAAATCCCGCCGGGCTCGCGCGCCGCCAGGATTGTCAGCAGGGGCAGGGCGAACAGGAACCGCCAGAACCCTGCGGCGGCCGGCCCCGTCTCGGTCAACCGCACCAGAATGGGCGCCAAGCCCAGCACGCTGGCGGCGATCAGCAGAACGATCAGCGCAAAGGCGCGCGAGGAGGGACGAAAGGCCAAGGCTGACATGGCTCGGCTCTTACGGCGCCCTGCGACCTGACGCCACAGGCGCCGTCAGGCTGTGCCTCAAACGAGCGGGTCGATCCGCGCCCGCAGCACGACGCTGAGGCCCGGCGCGCGATCGCGATAGTCGATCGTCCCGTCCAACTGACCGACCAGGCTCTTGATCATCATCGAGCCGAACCCCTTGCCGGCCAGATGCCCGCCGGCGCCCTCATCCTCCACCGTCATGCGGAAGAAGGCGCCGTCCTCCTGGAAGGCGATCCGCAGCGGGCCGGGCTTGCCGCCATAGGCGTATTTCTGGGCGTTGATGATCAGTTCCGTCAGGATCAGGCCGATGGTGATGGCGCGGCCTGGCTCGATGCAGACCGGGTCCAGATCGGTTTCGATGGCGGCGGCCCAATCGGGCCCCATGCTGGAGCCCAGGTCGTCGACCAGATCCCCGATGTAGCGGCTCATGTCGATGGTGGTGACCTGGTCGCTCTGATACAGGCGGCTGTGGACCCCCGACACGGCCCGCACACGCCGTCGCGCCTCGTTCAGCGCCGTCGCGGCCGGTCCGCTCGCCAGCTCTCGCGCCTGAAGGCCCAGGAAGCTGGACACCAGCGTCAGGCTGTTCTGAACCCGGTGGTTCACCTCGCGGATCAGATACTGCTGTTGCTCCAGCCGCAGGTCGCGCTCGGACAGGCGGTCCTGCAGCGATCGGTTCAGCCGTCGGATCTGATGGACTGCGGCGTAGTCGGCCAGCGCGTCTCTCAGCCGGGCGGCGGACTCGACGGCGGCGGGCCCCCACCGGTGCGCGCGGCCCGAGACGGTGTCCGACCAGCTTTCGAACGAGGCGCGCGGCGTCAGAATGGCGTTGGGGCCCGTCTTCTCCGCTGTCGCTGGATTGCCGGCCCAGCGCACCGTTTCCAGCACCTCCGAACGGAACCACAGCAGCGACACCGGCTGATCCAGAGGCAAGGTCACCGCCAGCAGACCGCTGGCGTGCGTCTTCCACGCCTCTGCGGCCGGCAGAACCGAGGACAGGTGATGCGACGAGACGGGGCGCAGGCCCGGCCGTCCCGCCGCCCAGGCGGCGATGGCGCGCACGCCGTCTTCGGGCGGCGTATGGCCGAAAGTCTGGATGTCGCCTTCACTGACGATGGCCAGACCGTCCGCGCTGGTCAGCTGCATCAGGGCGTCGGCCTTTTCGCCCAGCGCCTCTCGCATCGGCCGGTCTGGCGACAGCCGCGAAAGCAGTTCGTCCTCCATCCGACGCAGGCGCGTGCGCTCGCGGTACAGGTCGGCGTCGCTCCGGGACTTCAGCTGTCGCGCGAGATTGCGCGCCAGAGCCGTGCAGCCCACGCGCAGCTCATAGGGCAGCAGTTTGGGCGACGCGTTGTGGCAGGCCACCAAGCCCCACAGGGCGTCATCGACGATGATCGACACGGACGCGGAGGCCCGAACGTCCATGTTGCGCAGATATTGCAGATGGATCGGGGACACTGAGCGCAGGCCGCTGTCGCTCATGTCCAGCGGCGCCTCGCCGGGCGCAATGGGGCGCAGGGGCTGGGGCGTATAGCGGCTGTCCGGAATGACCCGCACCGGGTTGCGCAGATAAAGGGCGCGCGCCTGCTGGGGGATATCTGTCGCGGGGAAATGGTGGTTCAGGAAGGAGCCGGACCCGTCGGTGCGGCTTTCGGCCACGACCTGACCCGCCTCGTCGTCCTGGAAGCGATAGATCATCACCCGGTCGAAACCGGTCAGGCGACGGAAGGCGTCCGCCGCCCGCTCGCACACCGTCTGGATCGTCACCGCCCGTTCCAGCGCGACGCCGGCGGCGTCCAGGTTGGCGATCAGATCGACGCCGAGCCGGGCCTGCTGCGAGCTCTGCTCGACCTCGATGATCATCAGGTCGTCGATCGTGCCGGACGTCGTGCCGGGCGCGCGGTGCACCACGACGTCGTATTCCAGACGATTGGTCGCGCGCCAGCGACAGGCGAAGCCGGCCTCCTGATGCGCGGCCATGGCGCGCACGGCCCGGTCGGCGACATCGCCCAACACGTCGGCGACGGTGCGATCGATCCAGACCTTGCGGCCGGTCAGCTCCTCGATCGCGCCCGCCCCCTGGCGGATCGTCAGGGATTGCAGATCCAGCACCAGCATGAAGCCGTGCGGCTGGATCGATTGAGGAATGTGGATCGGCTCGCGATCACACTCGTTCAGCGCGGCGTCGGCAAGTTCGAGCGTCTCGGTCATGCCGCGGCCTCCTGCGGCTCGGGTTGCAAGGTGCGATGGGCGAAGGCGAAGCCGTCGACGCCGCCCTTCACCACCTGGTCGATCGTGGCAAGGCCGCTGACGCAGGCCCGGTCCAGCAGATCCATGAAGGCGCGCCAGCGTGCGCCGGTTTCTTCGCCGTAGGGATCCAGAAAGCCGAGGCCGTCCAGATCGCGCCCCTCGGCGGCCAGCCGGCGTCGTATGATCCGCCCACCCAGCATCGACCCTTCGGCCACATAGACCCAGCCCAGGGCTTCGCCAGCCGAGGCGGGCGCAGCCGGGCGCGCGGGCGGGGGAACGCGCTGGCCCAGTATCGTCAGGTCCTGGGCGATCCCGTTCGCGCGGGATCGCGGTTCGAAATCGGCGCCCAGTTGAGCGTTCAACGCCGCCGCCAGCGGATGGCTGAGCGGCTCCAGTCCGGCATGGAAGCGGTAAAACGCCGCCACGGTCGCCGCCCGCGTGGCGTGATCCGACAGACGCGGCTCGATCCGGGCCTGGACTTCCAGGGTTTCGTGGGCTGAGGCGGTGGCTTCCCGAAGAGCGAGAAGGGCAGGGGAAGCGATCATGGGGCTCAGATTAACACACTGTCTTGTCTTGTCGATTTGCACAGGCCAGAAGGCGCGGACCACCACGGAACGGCCCAGACCGCGTGGCGTTCACCAGCAACCTTCTCATCTCCCTTTGATCGGCAGATTTTCATGAAACTGCGCGTCCGCGCCGAACTCGTCTATCGTTTCGATCCGCCGACGGACGCCATCTACAAGATCCAGGTCGCCCACTGGCCGGGCCAGGACATTCTGGAAGAAACCCTGACCTTCGACCCGCCGGTTGATTTCCACGAGGACGAGGACGTTGACTTTGGCGCCCGCACCCTGCGTTGCCACGTCGAGGGCGAGGTCAAGCTGATCTATGAGGCGGTGGTCGAGAACGGCGTGCTGAAGGGCCTGCCGCCCAGCGTATCGCAGCATGACTGGGGCGAGCTGCCCGCCGAGGTCCTGCCCTATCTCCAGCCCAGCCGCTATTGCCCGTCGGACCAGTTCGGCCGCTTCGTGACGCGCGAGTTCGGCGACACGGCGGGCGGCGAGCGGGTGCTGGCGATCCTGAACTGGATCTCCAAAAACGTCGACTACGAGCACGGCGTATCGGACACCGAAACGACGGCGGCGCGCACTTTCATCGACCGGGCCGGCGTGTGCCGCGACTTCACCCATCTGGGCATGACGCTGTGCCGGGCGTCGGGCATACCTGCGCGCGCGATCAGCGCTTTCGCCCACCAACTCAGCCCGCCCGACTTTCACGCCATCTTCGAGGTCTGGCTGGATAACGGCTGGTGGCTGGTCGATCCGACGGGCCTGGCGCCGGTCGAAGGCCTGGTGCGGATCGCCTGCGGGCGCGATGCGGCGGACATCGCCTTCCTGACGACGCAGGAGCGCTGTCAGATGGTGCGCCAGTCGGTGACGGTGGGCGAGGCTTAACGATTTTTAGGTCCGCTCATCCCCGCGAAAGCGAGGACCTAGAGTTTTGGGCGCTCCGATGCAGATGAGAGTAGGCGGCACTCAATCCGACTTGCGATGTGAAAGGACTGGGTCCCCGCTTTCGCGGGGATGAGCGGTTTAATGGGCTGCTTTTTGCGCCGCCTTGTAGGCCTGAGGCGCGTCGATCACGTCCATCTGGCGCAGCACCTTGTTCTGCGGATCGATCAGGACATGGGCGCCGGCCGGAACCGCGATCTGGCCGCGCCCGCCCGTCATGGCCACGGTCTGAACGCGCCCGTCGATCTCGACCTCCAGCGGCATGGGGAAGGCGCCGCCGTCGCCCGTCGCCCACTCCAGCTTCAGCACGCCGCCGTCGCGGGTCTGGCTCAGCACCGGCAGGGCGGCGTTGTAGAGATAGCCGCGGAAGAACCAGCCGTAGTCCCGGCCCGTGACGTCGTTGATGATCGCGAGGAAGTCGCCGGTGGATCGGTACAACGGCGCGAAGTTGCCCGGCCGGGGATCGGGTCGGCCATAGACCAGACGGGTGACCGCCTGATGGAAAGCTGCGTCGCCGATCAACATCCGCAGCGAATGGCTGATCAGCGAGCCCTTGTTGTAGATGTCGAGCCCCGGCCCAACGTCGCCCTTGTAGACTTCGTCTTCGGTCTTGGATGTGCCTGAAACGACAGGATATTTGTTGATCAGACCCTCGCGCTGATTGGCCAGTTCGCGCTGCATATAGCGGTCGCCCAGCAGCCAGCGGGCGTAGAGCGGCTGCATGTAGCTGCCCAATCCCTCGTGCAGCCACATGTCGTCGGCGTTCTGGTTCGTCAGCTGATTGCCGAACCATTCGTGGGCGAACTCGTGCTGCAACAGCCAGTCATAGCCGCGCCCGTCGATCTTGTAGCCGTTGCCATAGGCATTGATCGTCTGGTGCTCCATGCCCAGGTGCGGGGTCTCGACCACCCCCATCTTCTCATCGCCGAAGGGATAAGGTCCGACGGTGGCTTCGAAGAAATCCAGCATCTTGGGGAACTGGGCGAACAGGGCCTGAACCTGTTCTGGCGTGTCCGATTTCAGATGCCAGTAATGCATCGGGACCGTGTTGCCGAACCGGCTGGCGTACTCGCCCGACACCTCTTCGTATGGCCCGACGTTCAGCGCGATGGCGTAGGTGTTGGGCGATTTCGCCGACCAGTTCCAGGTGGTCCAGCCGTCGCCGTGATCGACCTTGCCCAGCAAGCGGCCGTTGGACGGCGCAGACAGGGCGGACGGCACGGTGATGTGCAGGTCGACCCGGCCCGGTTCGCCGTGCGGGCTGTCGATGCAGGGCCAGAAGATGTCGCAGCCCTCGCCCTGAACCGCCGTGGCGATCCAGGGTTCGCCCGACGGCGCGGTGGACCAGACGAAGCCGCCATCCCACGGCGCGTGGGGCGCCACGCGCGACTGGCCGGCATAGGCGACGCGCAGGGCAACCGACCGGCCCGTGGCCAAGGTCTCGGGCAGTTGTATCGTTAGCCGGCCTTCGGGGTTGGACCAGCGATCGACAGCGACTTCGACCCCGTCGATCTGGACCGAGGAAATGGTCAGCAGCGTGTCCAGTTCGACGACCAGAGCGGTCAGGGGCGCCTTGGCGGTGAAGTCCAGCACGGCGACCGCGTCTATGGCCTTGTCGTCGGGCAGGACCTTGATCGACAAATCGGCCTTGTCGAACTGCATGGCCTGCTGTTCCGGCGTCAGCGGCTGATCGGTGGCCAGGGTGAAGGCGGTCGATTCGCGCGGCGTCGGCGCCGGCTGGGCCACGGTGGCGCAGGCCGACAGGGTCAGGGCGCTGGCTGCGGCCAAAAGCAAGATCTTGATGCGCATGAAGCCGTCCCTCTCTGAGGCGACAGGCTAGCGCGGGCGGGCAATGGCGCAAAGAAAAAGGCCGGTGTTTCCACCGGCCTCTTCCAGAACTCTATGTCACGGTCGCCGATCAGGCGGCGGCTTGTTCGGCCAGCTTGGCGCGAATCTGGCGCTTGATGCGCTGAGCGGCGATCGACAGCTGCTCGTCGCGAGCCTTGACGATGAAGACATCCAGGCCGCCCTTGTAGTCCAGGGTGCGCAGCGCGGCGTTCGAGATGCGCAGGCTGAACGTCTGGCCCAGGGCTTCCGACGTGACCTTGACCGTCTTCAGCGACGGCAGGAAGCGGCGCTTGGTCTTGATGTTCGAGTGGCTCACGTTGTGGCCGACCATGGGGCCGATACCGGTGAGTTCGCAACGACGCGACATCGTCAGATCCTTAAGGTGCGGCGTCCAGCCCGAGCGTGGGAGAGGACGCATGAAACAGTTGCGCGCGGGAACCAGCCCGCGCGAGAGGGGGCCGTATAAGGGAAGAGGCGGTTCGGCGTCAAGCCGAGTCTGGACCCATCGTCCCCGCGCCTCGTTCAGCCGTCATTCAAATGCCGCCCTGTATGGCCCATATGATGACGACCTCAAAAGAGACCCAAGCAGAACAGAAGGCTTCCATGTCCCGTCCGTCCTTGATCGATCGCCTGCCCAAGCGCGCGCTCGCCGTCCTGGCCCCGGTGATGGCCGGAGGCTTCATGCTGGCCTCGCCCGCCATCGCCCCGGCCCAGACTGCGGCTCAGTCCGAAGTCCTGCCCGGTTATTGGGAATACACCACCAGCGCGGTGGGTCAGCGCGACACCGAGCAGAAGTGCGTGCGGCCCAGCGAGATCAACCGATTCTTCGGCGGCCTGTCGACCAACAAGTGGCGCTGCACCTATCCGACCCGCGTGGTCGGCAACGGCAGCGCCCGCTTCGAGGGGACCTGCCAGGATCGCAAGGGCCGTCGCATCGCCGTTCGCCTGAACGGGACCTACACGGAAACCAGCTTCAGCTTCCGCGGCGGCGCCCAGATCGTGCGCGGCACCCCCTATATCCCCGCCAGCATAACCGCGCGCCGCATCAGCGCCCAGTGCCCGGCCAACGCCGAATACTTCTGACGGCGGCTCTGCGACGCATCAAAAAAGGCCCCGGATCGCTCCGGGGCCTTTTCTTTTGTTCGAGGTCGAAGCTTAGGCGGCTTCGGCGGTCGGGACCGGCTTCTTGGCGCTGAGCGACTTGGCGAGCAGCTCGACGGCGGCGTCCTTGTCGATCTTGTTGGCGGCGGCGACTTCGCGCGCCATGCGGTCCAGGGCCGATTCATAGAGCTGGCGCTCCGAATAGGACTGTTCCGGCTGGGTGTCGGCGCGATGCAGGTCGCGGACCACTTCGGCGATGGAGATCAAGTCGCCCGAGTTGATCTTGGCCTCGTATTCTTGGGCGCGACGCGACCACATGGTGCGCTTGATGCGCGCGCGGCCCTTCAGGGTGGTCAGGGCCTTGGTCACGACGTCGTCGGCGGCCAGCGAACGCAGACCGGCCGTCACGGCCTTCTTGGTCGGGACGCGCAGGGTCATCTTCTCGTGGTCGAAGGTCACGACATAGACCTCCAGCGACATGCCCGCGACTTCCTGGGTCTCGATCGCCGCCACCTTGCCGACGCCGTGCGCCGGATAGACGACCGCGTCGCCAACCTTGAACTCCAGACCAGTCTTGCTCGTCATAATCGTCCTTTCCCGGTCAGGGCCGGGCGAAACGAAGGCGCAGGAAACGCAAACAGGATCTCTCCCGCCGGATCGCTCCGTCGGAGGGGATGATGTTGGGCGTCAAAAGCGGAAACGGATCACCAAACCTCTGGCCGATCCCGTCTAGGGCGGGATTCTGTCGCAAACACGGGCGGCGCGAAGATTTCGCGGACCGCCCGATCCAATGAAACAGAACCTATCACAAATCTGCGGAATTTCAAAACGTCCACAGGGCGGACGTGCAATTACGGCAAGGCTTGAGCGCCGCCAGTCCTGAAATCAGGAACCCTTGCCCGGCTTGGGGCTGAAGTATTTCTCGTATTTGCCGGTTTCGCGCTCGTACTGCTCGCGGTCGGCGGGGGGCGTGCCCTTGACGGTGATGTTCGGCCAGACCTTGGCGTATTCGGCGTTGACCTGAAGCCATTTGCCGTCGGGCTCGTCCTCGGTGTCCGGCACGATGGCGTCGACGGGGCATTCCGGTTCGCACACGCCGCAGTCGATGCATTCGTCCGGCGCGATCACCAGGAAGTTCTCGCCCTCGTAGAAGCAGTCCACCGGACACACCTCGACGCAGTCCATGAACTTACATTTCACGCAGGCGTCGGTGACGATGTAGGTCATTGGGCGAAAAACGGGTGTCGGTCTGTGGGCGGGAGGCCTGCGACATGGCGGCCACGCAACCAACTGTCAACAGCGCGGCTTAAGCCGAGAGCCATTCGCAGCGCCTTGACAGAACGGCGCCTAATCGCAACTGTATTGATTGCATATCCGCCCCATCGACAGGAATTCCCCCATGCGCACCTCCCTCATGAAATACGCCGTCGCCGGCGCGGCCGCCCTCAGCCTGATCGCAGGCGGCGCGGTCGTGGCTCAGGCCGCCCTGACCAAGAACCCGGCCGAAGTCACCGCCGGGACCTACGATCTCGATTCCGGGCACGGCAAGATCACCTGGTCGGTCAATCACTTCGGCCTGTCGACCTATACGGGCCAGTTCGTGAACGTGAAGGCCGTGCTGAAGCTGGATCCGGCCAACCCCTCGGCCTCGACCCTGACCGCCACCATTCCGCTGACCGACGTGGCGCCCAATGACGAGGCGCTTAAGCATCACCTGCAGACGGCCGATTTCTTCGACACGGCGAACCACCCGACGGCGACCTTCGTGTCGCGCTCCGTGACCGTCGATCCGTCCGATCCGAACGAGGCGACCGTGGTCGGCGACCTGACCCTGAAGGGCGTGACCAAGCCCGTCACCATCGAGGTCGAGTTCAACGCCGCCGGAACCGTCATGGGCGCCTACAAGGCCGGCTTCGACGGCGAGGCGACCATCAAACGCTCGGACTTCGGCATCAACTACGCCCTGCCGGCCGTCTCCGACGAGGTGAACCTGCACATCGAAGGCGAGTTCGTCATCCAAAAGTAATGGAATAGAGCGCGCGGGCCTCTTCGGCAGGCCCGCGCCTTTCGCCCAGCGCCTCGACCTTCAGGCTGGTGACGCGGCCCTTCTGGGCGAAGGTCAGCAGGTCGCCGACATGAACGCACCGGCTGGGCTTGTCGAGCCGCGTCTCGCGCCCCTGATGCGTCAGTCGCACCGCCCCCCGCTCCACCAGATCGGCCGCCAGGCCGCGCGTCTTCACGAACCGCGCGCGCCACAACCAGATATCGATGCGACAGGCGTTCTCGTTCAAGCCTTCGCCTTTCGACGCGGACGACGACGCTTGGGCCGCGCCGGCGGCGCCTCCGTCAGGGCGGCGAGGGCGGCGAAGGGCGAGTCCTTGACGATTTTCGGCGCTGCGCCCGGCTTGTCGGGTCGGCGGGCGCGTTCGACCTTCAGGGCGGCGATGATCTGTTTCGCTTGATCGGCGCGCCAGCCCAGATCGGTCAGGGCCTCGTCGGACAGCCGGCCGTGATTGGCGGCCCGCAGCTCGGCCATCTTCTCCAGCGTCTCGACCGGCGTCAGCCACCGTCCCGCCAATCGCAATCCGTGCGCGGACAACAGCCGCGCCGACGGCGTCCCCACCGGGGCGGCGATCAGATCGGGCGTCGCCGGGATCAACGGCGCGGCGACGAAGGCCTGGGCGAAATGGCGCGCGCGCGGCTTCTGAAGACCGGGCAGCCACACCGAATGCACCCCGATGCGGATGGCGAAACTGCGCAGCGTGCGGCGCTCGACCTGACTGAGCGCGGCTAAATCGCGCTCGACCTCGCGCCGGTCGATCACGCCGCCGGCCTCGATCAGGCGAAAGGCGACGCCGCGCGGAAGGCCCTTCAATGTCCCCGACTCCACCGCCTGACGCAGCCGTCGCAGATCACGCAGCGCACGTCCCGCTTCCGCCGCCAGCCACGCCTCGATCCGGCGCTGGGCGCGCTCGCGGGCGGGCGTCGGTCCCAGATCGCCCAACAGACGCACGGAGGGCGTAAAGGGATTGACCCCCTGCGGCGTCGCATTGATCTGCGCCGTCAGCACGCCGCGCCACAGCACCGCCCCGTCCGGCGTGACCGAAAACCCGTCGTCGGTCTCGGCCGCCAGACGCCCCAGCCGTCGATTGATCTCGGGCGTCACCGCACGCACGGCGGCCTGGCGCAAGGTGCGGTCTTCCAGGGCCGAAGAGCCCTTCTCCATCTGAAAGCGCACGCCCTCCAGCTGGCCGACGACCTGGCCCTCGACCGTAACCTCGCCGTCTTCTGCGACGCCTGCAAACGTGTCTTCGCGCACGTTCAGCGCTCGCATCAGGGCGGTGGTTCGGCGATCCACAAACCGGGCGGTCAGCCGCTCGTGCAACACGTCGGACAGCCGATCTTCCAGCGCGCGAGTCTTGTCGCGCCAGCCTTGCGCGTCGTGGACCCAGTCCGGCCGGTTGGCGATGTAGGACAGGGTGCGCACCGCCGACAGCCGCGCCGACAGCTGGTCGATCTGACCGTCGTCGCGATCCACGAAGGCGAAGCGCGGCGCCATCCAGTCGTCGGTCAGCCGGCCGCGCTTGCCGGTCAGGGCGTGGAAGACGTCCTTGGCGAGCCGGGCGTGTTCATCCAGCGTCGTCTTCTGGAAGTCCGGCAACTGGCACGCTTCCCACAGCCGCATGACCGCCCCGCGCGAGCGCCCCACGCGCGCGATCTCCTCGTCCTTGATCAGGCGACGCAGCAGGGTCTCGTCCAGCGCCTCCGCCGTCAGGCTCAGCCCCGATCGTTGGGGCGTCACCGTCAGCGAGCGCAGCAGATCGGGCAGGGTGTCGAAATCCAGCCGGGCGTTCCGCCACTCCGCCGCCTCGATCGGATCGAACCGATGCTCGACCACCTGTTCGACCAGATCGTGGTCAAGATCCTCGGCCTCGGCCGTGACGCCGAAGGTGCCGTCGCGCAGATGCCGGCCGGCCCGCCCGGCGATCTGGCCGATTTCATGGGCGTAAAGCCAGCGGGTGCGCCGCCCGTCGAACTTTCTCAGGCCCGCGAAGGCGACATGGTCCACATCCATGTTCAGCCCCATGCCGATGGCGTCGGTGGCGACCAGGAAATCGACCTCGCCCGACTGATACAGCGCCACTTGCGCGTTGCGGGTGCGAGGAGACAGACTGCCCATCACCACCGCCGCCCCGCCTCTCTGGCGCCGGATCAGTTCGGCGATGGCGTAGACCCGGTCGGTCGAGAAGGCGACGATGGCGCTGCGGCGCGGCAGGCGGGTCAGTTTCTTGGAGCCCGCGTAGGACAGGGTGGACAGTCGGTCGCGCGTCACGATCTCCACATCCGGGACCAGGCGGCGGATCAGCGGCTCCATCGTGCCGGCGCCCAGGAACATCGTCTCGAACCGGCCGCGCGCGTGAAGCAGCCGCTGGGTGAAGACGTGGCCGCGCTCGGGGTCGGCGACCAGCTGGATTTCGTCGATGGCCAGAAACTCGACCGCCCGCTCCAGCGGCATGGCCTCGACGGTGCAGACGAAATAGTGCGGACGCGGCGGGACGATCTTTTCCTCGCCGGTGATCAGGGCGACGGCCGCCGCGCCGCGCTGTTTGACGATCCGCTCATAGATCTCACGCGCCAGCAGCCGCAGCGGCAGGCCGATCATGCCCGAGGCGTGACCCAGCATCCGCTCGACCGCCAGATGGGTCTTGCCGGTGTTGGTGGGCCCCAGGACCGCAGTCACGCGGGACGGGGCGAGGCCTGCGGACCGGTCGCTCATGTCGCGACTAAGGTGGCGACGAATCTCGTCCGGCTCAAGCGTCGCCGGCGCGCATTCCGATCCGAACCAGGGTGGACAGGTTCGCGGCCTGCATTTTCGTCATCACCTTGGCGCGAAAGATCTCCACCGTGCGCGGGCTGATCTCCAGCCTTTGCGCGATCTCCTTATTCGAACAGCCGTCGATCAGGGCGTCGAAGACCTGCCGCTCGCGCGGGGTCAGGGTGTCCAGGCGGGCCCTGGCGTCCTCGCGCGCGATCCGCTCGGCTTCAAGACTGGTCAGCGAGGCCAGGCAGCTGGAGACCGCGTCCAGTATCCGCTGTGGATCGAAGGGCTTTTCGACGAAATCGACGACGCCCGCCTTCATCAGCTGAACCGCAAGCGCCACCTCGCCGTGACCCGTGATGACGATCACCGGCCAAGTGTCGCCGCGCAGGCTCTTGAGACGCCCGATCAGCTCAGAACCCTGAAGCCCGGGCATCCGCACATCGGTGATGACGCAGGCGCTCTTGTCTGCTGGCAGATTGACCAGGAAGTCGTCGGCGCTGACGAAACTGCGCGCCCGGAAACCCGCCCCCCGCAGCATCAGCACCAGAGCGTCTCGCATGAAGGGGTCGTCGTCGATGATGAAGACGGAATGTGAGCTCATGGGAGGTCGGGCTCCGTGAGGCGAGGCAGACAGAACGAGAAGGTCGCTCCGCCTTGAGGATTACGACTGACGACTAAAGCGGCGCCGTGACTTTCAACGATTGAACGCGTCACGGAAAGACCCAGGCCCATGCCGCCGGGCTTGGTGGTGATCATCGGTTGAAAGATGTCGTCCATCTGCTCCGCGGGAATGCCGTCGCCGTTGTCCGAAACCGCGATTTCATAGCCATCCGATCCGTGCGAGCGTCCCGTCACGGTGACGCGCGCGCCCTCGCGTCCGATGACCGCATCCACGGCGTTGCGCACCAGATTGGCCAGCGCCTGCTGAATCTGGATTCGGTCGGCCAGCACCCGATCGTCGGTCTCTTCCATGTCCAGATCGATAGGGGTGTCGGTATCCTGTCCGATAAGGGCGAAGACCGGCGCAAGGTCCAGAATCATCACAGATGCGCGTTCTTCGGCAAAAGACCGCGACCCCGTGGCGACCTGTTCGCGCATGCGACGAATGATGTCGCCGGCACGCACCAATTGTGTCTTGGCCTGTTCAATCGTCTTGTTCGGCCTCTCCGCTGCTAGCCCGAGCGCCGCCAGCTCGGCCTGGCCAGTATGCAGATAGACGGCGGCGGCGGTAAGCGGCTGGTTCAGTTCGTGAGCAAGGGTCGCGGCCATCTCCCCCATTGAGTTCAGACGCCAAGCCTTGCTTAGCCTGTCGGTCAAATCTCTTTCGCGGCGCCGGACCGTTTCGGCCTCGCTGTCATCGCCCAGCGTCAGGATGATGTGCTCTGGCAAGATGTCGTCGGGCAAGACGTTGGCGTGGATCGTCAGAGGCGGTCCAGGACAATCCGACGGTCCGGGCGTCCAGGGGCCGGACGGTGCGAGAACCTCACCGCCCTGGCGCGCCTTCGACAAGGCTGTCTCGTCGAAGCCCGGCAGTAGCGACCAGAACGGCTGGTGAATCGCCGTTCGGCGATCTACGCGCAACAGATCAGCGGCCGCCGGCGTCACACGTCGCGTCCGTCCCTCGCGGTCCAGTGTCACGATCGGCGTGGAGGCGACGATAGTGTCCAGCAGCATCTCTCGCACGGCGAGATCACGTGTCAGAGCGCGGGCGTGTTCCAAGGCGTCGGTCAACCGACGACAGACCTCGGCGATGACCCAGGCGATGACGGCAAAGAGGGCCGCGTTCGCCATCGCGTACAGAGCGCTTTCGCGGCGCACCAGCCACAGGTTGGCGCCGATGGCCAACACGATCGCCAAGCCCACTGCTCCTCTGCCCGCCAGCAGAGCCGTAACGATCACAGCCGGTACAAGCGGCAGATAGTAGAAGTTTCCGAACGGCACGAGCCCGCTGCGAACCAACGTCGCGCCAAGCACCGACAGGCAGGCGATCAAAACTCCGCTTCGCCATGTCGTTGCTCGCGAAATCATCTCGGCTAGACGGCCGAAGGCGATTTTATTTCATGACAAGGTGAATTCATAACCTCCGACCTGCTTTGACTTTCATCTAAGCTTGGCTGCCGCTTTTTCGACAATTTTTAATAGCGGGATTTTCTATACGTGAACATACGTATTCGTCCGGACCTCGATGGTTTTGATCCCGGATGATCGCCGCAGGCTAACGGCCGCCATGGCCCGGCTAAGACGCTGTGCAGCCTACGCAATCGTACCTACGGCGTAGTTCAGATTTGATATTAATCATCGCCTCATTCTTGGGGTCCAGAATGCAGAAGCTTCAGGGGATCACCATGCGTGTCTGTACCGATGTCAACGCGCTTTTGGCGGACGACCCGCCGGCGATGGCGCGGATACGGGTGGTGGGCCCTGGAGCGGGCAGTCGCCGATCGCACCGGCCGGTTGCCACAAACCTATTTTGAGTAACCGATCCACCGGGGGATGCTGAGTTGAAGTTGATCGAGAATATGCCCGTAGGTCGCAAGCTGTTCGCGGCCTTCGGTCTGGTGCTGGCGGCGATCGCCGTCATGGGCGCTGTCATCATCGCCAGCCTGTTGCAGGTGGAGGCGGCTGGCAAGGTTCGCACGGTGGAAAACCAGGCTAACCGCTCCACGGCGAAGGCGGAATTCTACATGGCCCGCCAGGAGAACGCGATGCGCGGTTATCTCCTGTCTCAGGATCCCTACTATCTCGAACGCGTCGATGCTCACCGCGGCAAGTTCCTTGCGGCGATGGATGAACTGCGTGGCGAAGTGTCGGCCGATCGCGCCACGCTGATCGGCAAGGCCGTCGAGGGCAATGCCGTCTGGTACAAGAACGTCGTCGAAGCCGGTTCGGCGATGGTCCGCGACGGCCGCGGCGCGCAAGCCGTGCAGATGGTCGGTCGCAACGGAAGCGCCGACAACTATGTCGCGCCAGTCGAGGAGGCGGTCGACGCGATCAAGGCCGCCAACGACGTGGCGCTGAAAGCCGCTGTCGAGGCTCAGACCGCCGCCAGCCGCACCGCGCTGATCGCCACCGTCGTCGGCTTGATCTCCGCTCTAGTGATCGCTGTGATCTCGGGCTTCGTCGCGACGCGCTCCATCGTGCGACCGATCTTCACGATGGTCGCCCATATGCAGCGGCTGATGGCTGGCGACACGACCCTGACGGTCTCTGACGCCGAGCGAAATGACGAGTTCGGCAAGATGGGTCGGGCCATCCTCGCTTTCCGTGACGCGGCGGTCGAGAAGGTTCGCGTCGAACATGAAGCCATGGCTCACCGTTCCATGAGCGAACAGGAGCGCGCCGAACGCGAGGCGGACAAGGCGCGCGAAGCCGCCGAGGACGCTCAGGCCATCGCGGCCCTGGGCCAAGGCCTGTCGGCCATGTCGAACGGCGACCTGACCCACCGGATCGACATCGAGTTCAATCCTAAATTGGCTCAGCTGAAGACCGACTTCAACGCCGCCATCTCCCAGCTGCAGCAGGCCGTCTCGGTCGTGGTCGGCAACGTCTCGGGCATTCGCTCGGGCGCCGGCGAGATTTCGCAGGCCGCCGACGACCTGTCGCGCCGCACCGAACAGCAGGCCGCCTCGCTGGAGGAGACGGCTGCGGCCCTGGACGAAATCACCGCTACGGTGAACAAGACCGCCTCGGGCGCGCGGCAAGCGTCTGACGTCGTACGCGCCGCCAAGGGCGACGCCGAGACTTCGGGCGTCATCGTCCGCGATGCGGTGCAGGCGATGCAGGCCATCGAGGGCTCGTCCAGCGAGATCAACCAGATCATCGGCGTGATCGACGAGATCGCCTTCCAGACCAACCTGCTGGCCCTGAACGCGGGCGTGGAGGCCGCACGGGCGGGCGAGGCCGGTCGCGGCTTCGCGGTGGTCGCTTCCGAAGTCCGGGCGCTGGCCCAGCGCTCGGCCGAGGCCGCCAAGGAGATCAAGACCCTGATCTCGGCCTCCGCCGGCCAGGTCGGCGCGGGCGTGAAACTGGTCGGCGAGACCGGCGAGGCCCTGCAACGGATCGTCGATCGCGTGGCCGAGATCGACAGTCTGGTCACCGAAATCGCCGCCTCGGCCCAGGAACAGGCCGTCGGTCTGGCCGAGGTCAACACGGCGGTGAACCAGATGGACCAGGTCACCCAGCAGAACGCCGCCATGGTCGAACAATCCACCGCCGCCAGCCACTCGCTGGCGCAGGAGGCGGAAAGCCTGCAAGCCTCGGTTGCCCAGTTCCGCGTCGGGTCTTCGTCCTCGCGCGCCGCTGCGCCCGTGCCGGCTCGCGCCCCTGCGCCGGTCGCCAAACCGTCGAGCCACATGGCCGCCGCCCTGAAGGTCATCGGCCGAGGCGGCGCCGCACCCAAGCCTCAAGCCGCAGCCGTCGAGGATGGCTGGGAGGAGTTCTGATGACTGAAACCCTGATCCTGTCCGACGTGCTGGACCTGAATGCGGCCGAGCCGCTGAAGGCGGAGTTGCTGGCTTTGCGGGGGCACCGCGTGATCCTGGATGCTTCTGCTGTCCAGCGACTGGGCGGCCTGTGCCTGCAGATCCTGTTGTCGGCGCAAAAAACGTGGGCGACCGATGGCGTCAACCTAAGTTTAGGGTCTGCGTCCCAATACTGGACAGAACAATGGGCCGCCTACGGCGCGCCGGACTTCAACACCGAGGGGGCGTTGGCATGACCAAAACCGTTCTGACGATCGACGATTCACGCACCATGCGCGACATGCTGCTGATGGCGCTGGAAGATGCCGGCTATACCGTGATCCAGGCCGTCGACGGCGTGGATGGGCTGGAGACGCTGGACGCCAAGGGCGCCGACGTCATCATCACCGACATCAATATGCCGCGCATGGATGGCTTCGGCGTCATCGAGGGCGTGCGCGCCAATCCGAACCACCGCACCACCCCGGTGCTGGTGCTGACGACCGAGAGCGACGTCGAGAAGAAGGCCCGCGCCCGCGCCGCCGGGGCCACCGGCTGGATCGTCAAGCCGTTCGACCCCGTCAAGCTGGTGGACGCCGTCCGCCGCGTCGCCGCCTGATCGCCTAAAGCCCGCCGGACCTCGACCCAATGGACGCCTTCGAAGCCATCAAAGCCACCTTCTTCCAGGAGTGCGACGAACTGCTCGCCGACCTGGAGGCCAAGCTGATGCTGCTTGAACAGGGCCAGACCGATCTGGAGACGATCAACGCCGTCTTCCGCGCCGTCCATTCGGTCAAGGGCGGGGCAGGGGCCTTCGGCTTGGAAGACTTGGTTCGCTTCGCCCACGTCTTCGAGACCCTGATGGACGAACTGCGCGCAGGCCGTAAGCCGTGCGATCCGATCACCATCAAGACCCTGCTGCGCGCTTCCGATGTGCTGGCCGATCACATCCAGGCCGCTCAAGGCCTGATCCCGCCGGTGGACGAGGCGCGGTCCGCCGCACTGGTCGCCGAAATGCAGGTCCTGACCCACGGCGGCGAGGCGCCGGCCGAGGTCGAGGAGGACGAAGACGATTTCGGCTTCACCCCCATGGCCTTCGACATGGCGCTGGATGACGCCGCGCCCCTGCCCATCGACGATCTGGGCGGCGACTTGGGCGCCGACACGCCGTCGACCGGCTGGCGCGTCGTGTTCAAGCCGATGGGCCGGATGTACGTCAACGCCAACGAGACCAGCCTGCTGCTGCGCGAACTGGGTCGTCTGGGGCCGGTCACCGTCGTCGTGGATGACAGCGAGACGCCGACGCTGGACGCCCTGTCGGTCGAGGACGGCTGCCTGACCTGGACCGTCGATCTGGACGCCGACGTCGATGAGGCCGCCGTGCGAGAGGTCTTCGATTTCGTCGAGAGCGACTGCGAACTGACCATCACGCCCCTGGGGGGCGCCGCCGCCGATGCGACAGACATGGGCGCCTTCGCCGACGAACCGGCCGCCGTCCTGCCCGCCGGCGACGACCTGGACATCGCCGCCCTTTTGGCCAAGGCGAGCGGCGCGGCCGACGAGCCTGCCGCTGCACCCATTGCCCTGGTCGCCGCCGAGCCCGAACCCGAGCCCACGCCCGCTCCGGTCACGCCCGGTGTCGCGACAGTCGCCGCTCCAGTCGCTTCGGCGCCGACCCCCGCCGCCCCCGTCGCTCCGGCGCCTGTGACCATCCGGGTCGACCTGGACCGCGTGGATCGCCTGATCAACGTCGTCGGCGAACTCGTCATCCAGCAGGCCATGCTGTCGCAGCGCGTTCTGGAAAGCGGCCTGGCCCGGTCCTCCGGCATCGCGCTCGGAATGGAAGACCTGGAACTGCTGACCCGCGAGATCCAGGACAGCGTCATGGCGATCCGCGCCCAGCCGGTGAAGTCGGTGTTCCAGCGTATGCCGCGTCTGGTCCGCGAAGTCGCCGACATGGTCTCCAAACAGGTTCGTCTGGTCACGGCCGGCGAGGACACCGAGGTCGACAAGACCGTGGTCGAACGCCTAGCCGAACCCATCACCCACATGCTGCGCAACGCCATCGACCACGGGCTGGAAGCGCCCGAGGAGCGCGTCGCCGCCGGCAAGCCGGCTGAGGGCACGGTGCGTCTCGCCGCCCTGCATCGCTCGGGTCGGATCGTCATCGAAATCTCCGACGACGGGCGCGGCATCAACCGCGAACGCGTCAAGAAGATCGCCGTCGACAAGGGTCTGATCGCCGCCGATGCGCCGTTGACCGACGAACAGATCGACAATCTGATCTTCGCGCCGGGCTTCTCCACCGCCGCCGTCGTGTCCGACATCTCGGGTCGGGGCGTGGGCATGGATGTGGTCAAACGCTCGATCCAGGCCCTGGGCGGTCGCATCTCCATCAGCTCGGTGCCGGGCAAGGGTTCAACCTTCACCCTCAGCCTGCCGCTGACGCTGGCGGTGCTGGACGGCATGGTCGTCGCCGCCGCTGAACAGACGCTGATCGCACCGCTGCCGGCCATCGTCGAAAGCCTGACCCCGCAGGCCGTGGACCTGCATTTCGTCGGCGGCGTGGATCCCGTCATCCGCTTCCGCGACCGGTTCCTGCCGCTGATCGACGTGGCCCTGATCATGGGCTTCCGCGAACAGCCGATGAACCCGACCGAAGGCGTCGCCGTGGTCGTCGAGACCGAAGGCGGCCAGCAGGCGGCCCTGCTGTTCGACGCCATCCAGGGCCAGCGCCAGGTGGTCATCAAGAGCCTGGAAACCAACTACCAGCAGGTCGAGGGCGTCGCCGCCGCCACCATCCTGGGCGACGGGCGTGTGGCCCTGATCCTGGATGTCGATGTGCTGGTCACCGACATGCGCCGCAAATCCGTCCGTCCCGACTTCAAGCTCGCGAGCTGAACCATGACCGAAGCCAAAGATCTCCAGCGTGAACTGATCGCCTTTCGCATCGGCAGTCAGGAGTTCTGCGTCGACATCATGTCGGTGCGGGAAATCCGCGGCTGGACGCCGGCGACCCCTCTGCCCCGCTCGCCGGGCTATATGAAGGGCGTCATCAACCTGCGCGGCACAGTCCTGCCCATCATCGACCTGGGCGCACGCTTCGGCCTGACGACCTCGGAACCGACGGCGCGTCACGTCATCATGGTGGCCCATATCGGCGGCCGGATGGTCGGTCTGCTGGTCGATGCGGTATCCGACATCCTGCAGATGAGCGATGCCTCGGTGCAGCCGACACCCGACGTCGCCAGCGATCAGGTCAAGACCTTCGTCAAGGGCATCTTCTCGATCGACGGTCGCATGATCAGCCTGATCGAACTCGATTACATCCTGCCGCAAGTCGAGGCTGAAGCCGCATGAACGCCGCCGCCGGCCGGGGATCGATCGTCGAGGGCGAGTTCGTCTTCACCGCCGAGGATTTCCGCCACATCGCCCAGATGCTGCACGCCCATGCGGGCATCGCCTTGAACGAGGGCAAGGCCGCGCTGGTCTATTCGCGCCTGGCCAAGCGCCTGCGCACCCTGGGCCTGACCAGCTTCCGCGACTACTGCGCCCTGGTCGAGGGCGTGGACGGCGTCGACGAACGCCAAAAGATGACGGCGGCCCTGACCACCAACGTCACCCGCTTCTATCGCGAACCGCACCATTTCGACGACCTGCGCGACAGGGTCATGCCTGAACTGGCGGCGCGCGCCCGCGCCGGCGGCCGGGTCCGTCTGTGGTCGGCCGCCTGCTCGAACGGGCAGGAGCCCTATTCGATGGCCCTGACCGTGCTTCAGGCCCTGCCCGAGGCGGCCGAGCTGGATGTGCGGATCCTGGCGACCGACATCGATCCCAACATGGTCGCCCAGGGCCATGACGGCGTCTATTCCGAAGAAGCTTTGGAGCCCGCGCCCGTCACCCTGTGGCGCAAATATTTCGACCGCGCCGATCGCGGCCAGTGGGTCGCGGGCCAGCAGCTGAAGCGGCTGGTCAGCTTCAAGGAACTGAACCTGATCGGCGACTGGCCGATGAAGGGCAAGTTCGACGTCATCTTCTGCCGCAACGTCGTCATCTATTTCGATGACGCCACCCAGGAGCGGGTGTGGAAGCGGTTCACGCCGCTGATGAATCCCGGCGCGACTCTTTACATCGGTCACTCCGAACGTGTTTCCGGCCCGGCGACCAGCCAGCTGCAGACCGCCGGCCTGACCACCTACCGTTTGGGTGGCGCATGAGCCCCGTTCGCGTTCTCGTCGTCGACGACAGCCTGACCATGCGCGGCCTGATCTCGGCCGCGTTGAAGTCCGACCCCGAGATCGAGGTCGTCGGCACCGCCGCCGATCCCATCGAGGCCCGCGCGGCGATCAAGGCCCTGAACCCCGACGTCATCACCCTGGACGTCGAAATGCCCAATATGAACGGGCTGGAGTTCCTGGAAAAGATCATGCGTCTGCGGCCCATGCCGGTGGTCATGGTCTCGACCCTGACGGCGGCGGGAACCGACGTGACCCTGGCGGCGCTGGAAATCGGCGCCGTGGACGCTGTGGCCAAGCCCGCCGTGGCCAGCGTCGACGCCTTCCACGACCTGATTGGGAAGGTGAAGACCGCCGCCCGCTCGCGCGTCCGCGCCCGCGGCGATACGCCTGCTGGCGCTGCGGCGCCGCAGACCTATCGCGCCGATCCCAATCATATTCTCGCCATCGGCTCGTCCACGGGCGGGGTCGAGGCCCTGCTGACGGTGCTCAGCGGCTTCCCGCTGGACTGCCCGGCGACCGTCATCACCCAGCATATGCCGGCGACCTTCACGGCCAGCTTCGCCGCGCGTCTGGATCGCGTCTGCGCCCCGAAGGTGAGCGAAGCCGTGGACGGCGCGCTTCTGAAGCCTGGACATATCTATCTGGCCCCCGGCGGCGTGACCCATCTGGAGGTGGCCGCCGGACTGACGCCTCGCTGTCGACTGGTCGCCAGCGATCCGGTCAACGGCCACCGTCCGTCGGTCGATGTAATGTTCGACTCCGTCGCCAGGCTGAAGCGGCCGATGACCGGCGTCATCCTCACCGGCATGGGCCGCGACGGCGCCAAGGGCCTGCTGGCCATGCGTCAGGCCGGCGGCCGCACCCTGGGGCAGGATGAGGCGACCTGCGTCGTCTACGGCATGCCCAAGGCCGCCTATGAAATCGGCGCCGTGGAGCGGCAGTTGCCGCTGCACCGCCTGTCCCCCGCCATTCTCGAACTGTGCGCCGATCCGGCCGCGCGGTCAGTCGCCTAACCGGGAGCGTCCCTATGCCCGCCGCCGCCTCACTTCACTGCCTGGTCGTCGACGATCAGATGACGATGCGCTCGCTGGTCCGCACCAGCCTGCAACAGCTGGGTGTGCGCGAGATCCGCGAGGCCGCCGACGGCGAGATCGCCCTGCGCGAGATCATCAGCAAGCCCGCGCACCTGATCATCTCGGACTACAATATGCCGAACCTGGATGGTCTGGGCCTGCTGCGCGCCGTGCGCGCCCATCCCCCCACCTCCAAGACCGCCTTCATCATGCTGACGGGCCGCGCCGACCGCGAACTGGTCCAGCGCGCGGTGCAATTCGGGGTGAACAACTACTTGGTCAAGCCTTTCACCGTCGCCCAGCTGAAGGGCAAGCTGGAAGCCGTCTTCGGTCCTCTGACATGACGTTCGCCGCGCTGAAGGAGACAACCGAAAAGCGTGTCCACGTCGGTCAGGGCGAACACCACATCACGTCCGACCCCAATGTCGTCCTCAGCACCATTCTGGGGTCCTGCGTCGCCATGTGCGTGCGCGATCCGCTAGCGGGCGTCGGCGGCATGAACCACTTCCTGCTGCCCGAAGGCTCGGGCGCGGGCACCGACGCCGGGCGTCGCTACGGCGCCTATGCGATGGAGCTTCTGATCAACGACATGCTCAAGGCCGGCGCTCGTCGCGACCGGCTGGAGGCCAAGCTGTTCGGCGGCGGCCGCATGTTCGATTCCTTGCGAGACGTCGGACGCAGCAACGCCGACTTCGCCGAGAAATTCCTCCGCGACGAAGGCATTCCCGTGGTGGGCGGCAGTCTGCGCGGCGACGGCGGCCGGCGCCTGCACTATTGGCCCGTCACCGGCCGGGCCTTGCAACGCGCCGTGACCGACGTCGTCGCGCCTAAGCCCGTGCCCGTCATGGCGCCGCCGGTCGACACCGGCGCCCTGGAACTGTTCTGATCATGAGCGCCCCTCCCGAACACGCCGATCTGCTGGCCGCCGTCGCCGACGAGCTGATGCTGGTGCGCGAAGGCATCGACGGGATCGAGGCCCTGGTCAGCGACCTAGTCCGCCGCGCTCCGCCCGAGGAACGCCCCAACGCCCTGACCCAGGCCCAGGCTCTGGACGCCCTGACGCAACGCCTCGAAGCCCTGTCCGGGGTCCTGCGCATGCTGGGCGGCGGCGCCAGCCCGTCTGAAGCCGTCAGCCGGCTGTCGCTGGCCGACATGGCGGGCCGCCTGCGCCCCGCCGCCGGCGAGCAGCGACAGGCAGCGACCGCCGACGCCGGCGACCTGATGCTGTTCTGACGCCATGGCCAAGAGCGATCGGGTCAACCTGGCGCACACGACGGTCCTTCTGATCGACGACCAGCCCACGTCGCTGGATATGCTGGGCTCCATCGTCCAAGGCTTCGGCTGCAAGGAGCAGATCAAATGCGCCTCGGCCCAGGCGGCGGTCGAAATCCTGGCGCGACGCTCTGTTGATCTGATCCTGATCGACTGCATCATGCCCGACATGGACGGCTATGACTTCGTGCGCTGGCTGCGGCGCGACGCGCCTGCGCCGGCCCGCTACGTGCCCGTCATCATGATTTTGGGCCACGCCTCCCAGGCCAAGGTCCAACAGGGAAGAGACTGCGGCGCCAGCTTCATCGTCGCCAAGCCGCTGTCGCCATCGCTGCTTCTCAAGCGGATCATCTGGCTGGGCGGCGAGGACCGGGATTTCGTCGAGTCCGAACACTACATCGGGCCTGACCGTCGGGTGAGGAACTACGGTCCTCCGCCCGGCACCGACGGGCGCCGCTCAAGCGACCTGTCGGGAGATCTGGGCGAGGCGGTCGAGGAGAACATGGATCAGGACGACATCGACATGCTGTTGAAGCCGATGAAGGTCAGCTTGTGACCGAGCCCGTCGCCGCGCCCAAGCCCGCCAAGGTCCGTCGGGTTCACACTTCGCTGCAGCGTCAGATGGCGCGTCCGGGCGGCCGTCTGATCGTCGAGGCCGAATCCCGCGCCAACCAGGCTCTGGACGAACAGCGCGACAGCGTCTTCGCCCTTCTGACGGCCAACGTCGACGCGATCGAGGCCTTGTGCGCGACGCGTCCAGACGATGCTCCGGCCCAGATCTACGCCTTCGCCTCCGCCATGGTCGACATGGCCGGCTATCTGGATGTGCCGACCTTCTTCGAGGCCGCCTTCAGCCTGTGCGAGATCGCCGACCGGATGCAGGATGCCGGCGTCTGGTCCTGGCCTTCGGTCGAGGTCCACGTGCGCGCGCTTCGCCTGACCCTGGCCGCCCAAGGGCAGACCAACGCCGATTCCGACCGCCTTCTGGAAGGCCTGCGCGCCCTGGTCGCCCACGTCCCGCCCGTCTGTTAACGGCCGTTCCGTTCACGCGGAACAAGGGCGAAACGAATCAGGACCGAATCGCTGACATCGCCCGTTTCGTCCTTTGTTCACCGCGATATCTGGTAGGTTAAGCCCTCTTAACCACAAGCGCCCGACCAGCCCGCCGACTTTTTCGCCGCCCCGACTTCCCCCAATGGCCGCGACCCGCTACGGCGTCCTGCGTGGCCCCGTAGCTCAGCTGCATAGAGCAAGGCTTTCCTAAAGCCGAGGTCGCAGGTTGGAGTCCTGCCGGGGTCGCCACGTTGTCGCCAAGGCCGCCATCAGCTTACACAATGATGCCTTGACCATCGTCAACGCGAGTCTCGCCCCTATGGAGTTGACGGACGCTCCTCAGCGCAGCCTGACGTTTCTTCTGCTCTACGCCTTGGCTTGGGGCGCTGGCGTCGTCGCCTATGTGCCGCTGCTGACCCTCATTCTGCCTGTGAAAATCGAGGCGATCGCAGGCGCCGACAAGATGGCGCTGCTTAGCCTCACGACCCTAGTCGGCGCGGCTGTGGCGAGTGTGGTCAATATCGGCGTTGGCGTCCTGAGCGATCGGACGGTGATGGGGCGGCGGGGGCGCCGTCCCTGGATTCTGGGGGGGCTGATCCTGACGCTGTGCGGCTACGAATGCATCCACGCCGCATCGACGCCGGTCCAGGTCGTGCTGGCCGTGGCGATCTTTCAGGCAGCCCTTAACACCATGCTTGCGCCGTTGAGCGCCATGGCGGCCGATGAGGTGCCGGACAGTCAGAAGGGACTGATCGGCGGCTTGATGGGGGCGGTCTACACCTTTGGAGGGATCGCCGGCGTCCTGGTCACGGCGTCCCCCGCCTTTGGCGAGGGGTTGCAGCTGGTCATGACCGGCGTCTTGGTAACGGCAGGCGTCGTGCCGCTGCTGATCGTGTCGCGGAGACGTGGCGCGATCATCCCGGCCGCCGTCACGGACGTTTCCACGAAGGCTCTGAGGGTGCGCAATCTGGCCAGGGTGTGGATCGCACGGCTGTTGATCCAGATCGCGGGGACGATCTTTTTCGCCTATCTACTCTTCTACTTCGAGACCGTGGACCGGACTGGTCTTCGCTTTGGTCCGACGGATGTGGCGGGGCAGGTCGCCTGGTTGTCCAGTATCGTGACGGTGGTGCTGGCGCCGCTTGCCATTGCGGCCGGGCGCTTCTCAGACGCCCTGCGAATGCGAAAGCCCTTCCTCCTCCTATCCGCCGCCATGACGATGGTCGGCGCCGTGGTTATGGGCGTTTGGCCACAATGGGCGCCGGCGGCCTTGGGTTATGTGCTTTTCGCTTGCGGCGCGTCGCTGTTCCTCGCGTTCCAAGGCACCTATGCCATGCAGCTTTTGGTCAAGCCCCGGCATCGCGGGCGCGATATGGGGCTACTCAATTTGACCAACACCATCCCCGCCTTGATCGCGCCCGGGCTGGCGTACGTTCTCGCCGCGGAAGGCGATTTCACGATCTTGCTGCTGGCGCTCGCGGGCCTGACCTTGGTCGCATTGGTGCTGGTGATGCAGATCAGCGAACAGGCGGACTGGTGGCCTGACGGGGGGCAACAGGGCGACCAAGCCCCGTAACAATTTGTGGCTGCTTTGTGGTTGTGAACGCTCTCAAATCGTGATCTACCCACGCTCAGAGAGGTCGAAGAACCTCCGGGAGTAGAGACAACGGGATCAGCTTGCAATCGGGCCGAGTGTCGTCGCCACGCATAGGCGCCGACGTCTTTCGTCCGATCAAAGGCGTCGATGCGCATCCGGATGTTGCTGGCGAGGTCTGGCGATGTCGGGCTGTCGCTCCGTCGTGCTGGCTGCATCTCTCTGACGGGGAGAGGCTATGTTCAGGAAGCGGTATCGGGGATGGCTGGGGCTGACGATCAGCGCTCTGGCGCTCGGCGTGGTCCAGCCGTGGTCTGCACCGGCCCTCGCCGCGCAGTCGCAAGTGGTCTCGGCTGCCCTGCCGGACGCCCGGACGCGAGCGGACGCGCTTGTCGCGCGGATGACGCGTGAAGAGAAGCTCAGTCTGGTGCATGGCTATTTCCCGCCCATGGCGGACCGAACGCCGGGGGCGCCGCTGGATCAGATGATCCCGTCGGCGGGCTATGTGCCCGGCGTGCCGCCTTTGCGTGAAAGCGACGCGAGCCTGGGCGTCGCCAACCAAGTCGAACAGCGCAAGGGCGACGTCGCTACCGCCCTGCCGTCCAGCCTGGCGACCGCAGCCACCTTTGATCCTGAGATCGCCTATGCCGGCGGTGCGATGATCGGGTCCGAGGCGCGTTCAAAGACGTTCAATGTCTTGTTGGCGGGCGGGGTCAACCTGACGCGCGACCCGTGGAACGGGCGCAACTTCGAATATCTCGGTGAGGATCCTCTGCTGGCCGGTGTTCTGGCCGGCGAACACATTCGCGGCGTCCAGTCGAACAACATCGTCTCCACGATCAAACATTTCGCCTTCAACAGTCAGGAAACCGGGCGAATGATCATGGACGCCCGTCTGGGCGAGGCGGCGCTGCGGGAAAGCGACCTGCTGGCGTTTCAGATCGCGATCGAGCGCGGTCGTCCCGGCTCGGTGATGTGCGCCTACAACCGGGTCAATGGCGACTATGCCTGCGAAAACGACTTCCTGCTCAATCAGGTTCTGAAGCGCGACTGGGCCTATCCGGGTTGGGTCATGTCCGACTGGGGGGCGGTGCATTCCACGGAAAAGGCCGCCAACAGCGGCCTGGACCAGGAGTCGGGCCAGGAGTTGGACCGTCAGATCTACTTCGGCGCGCCGCTGGGCGAGGCCGTCGCGGCGGGCCGCGTGTCTGAAGCCCGATTGGACGACATGGTCGCCCGCATCCTGACCGGGATGATTGAGAGCGGGGCAATGGATCACCCGGTGCGGACGACGGCCGAAACGCCGGACTACGCCGCCCATGCCGAGGTGGCGCAGCGCGCGGCGGAAGCGGGCATCGTTCTATTGAAGAACACGCGGGGCATACTGCCCTTGGCGGCGAGCGCACGTCGGATCATCGTCATCGGCGGCCATGCCGACGTCGGCGTGCTGTCGGGCGGGGGGTCGTCTCAGGTCCGCTCGGTCGGAGGCGCGCCCATAGAAATCCCGCTGACGTCGGGGGCGGCTTCGTCCTTCGCTCGCGTCACCTATCATGCTTCTTCGCCGCTGGCGGCGATCAAGGCTGAGGCGCCGGATGCGGATGTGACCTTCGTCGGCGGCGCAGACGCCGCGCGGGCCGTCGCCGCCGCGCGCAATGCGGACGTCGTCCTGGTCTTCGCCACCCAATGGACCACCGAAGCGCAGGACGTCGAAGACCTGAAACTGCCGAACGGTCAGGACGATCTGATCCGGGCCGTCGCCGCCGCTAATCCTCAGACCGCAGTCATCCTGGAAACGGGCGGTCCTGTGCTCATGCCGTGGATCGACGAGGTCGCGGCGGTGGTCCAGGCCTGGTATCCGGGACAGCGCGGGGGCGAAGCGATCGCGCGCATCCTGTTCGGAAAGGTGAACCCCTCGGGCCGCCTGCCAATCACCTTCCCGCGCGACGCCGATCAGCCGCCCCGGCCCACGCCCCCAGGCCTGCAGGCGCTGAAGGAGTCCGATGCCGCCTCCAATGCCGGCTCAGGCTCCGCTGCGGAGTTCAAACCGTTCCCCGTGGAGTATCCCGAAGGATCGGATGTCGGCTACCGCTGGTACGAGCGCGAGGGTCGCCGGCCGCTTTTTCCCTTCGGTCATGGGCTTAGCTACACGACCTTCGCCTACGACGGCTTGACGATTGAGGCCGGCGACGGGCTGCGCGTCAGCGTCGAGGTGACGAATACCGGCGATCGCGCCGGGGACGATGTCCCGCAGCTTTACGTGACCTTGCCGGACGGCGGCGCGGGGCGTCTAGCGGGCTTCGCTCGCGTCAGTCTCGCGCCGGGAGAGACGCGGCGGATCACCCTGACGGCGGAGCCTCGGGTTCTGGCCCGATACGACACGAGCGCGCCGGGTTGGCGCATCTTGCCGGGCCCCTATCGCGTCCGGGTGGCGCGCGATGCTCTGGACGAAGGAATTGGCGGAGAAGCGAGGATCACCCCGCATCTGCTGAAACCCTGAGGCAGGAAACAAGCCGCATCAACAAGCGGCGAACTGGAGGAGGAAACCGATCATGAGACTACGCAGGACATCCATTCTGACCGCCTTGCTGGCGACCACCGCCCTGGTGACGCCGGCCATGGCGCAGACAGCGCCGGAAACGACCCAGACCAACAGTCCCGACGCAACGACGCTGGACGAAATCGTCGTCACCGGCATCCGGGCGTCGCAGCAGCAGGCGATCAGCATCAAGCGCAACAGCACCGCTGTGGTCGACGCGATTTCGGCCGAGGACATCGGCAAGCTGCCTGACGTCACCGTCGCCGACGCCCTGCAGCGGATCGGCGGCATCCAGATCCAGCGTAGCGCCGGGGAGGGCGCGACGGTGAACATCCGCGGCCTTCCGCAGGTGGTGACGCTGTTGAACGGCGAGCAATACCTGGCGCCGGGCAATCTGGGCAGCGCCCAGCCGAACCTGAACGATGTGCCGGCGCAGTTGATGAACTCGATCGTCGTCTACAAGTCGATGGATGTTCACAACGCCCAGTCCGGCATCTCCGGCACGATCGACCTGCGCACCCAACGGCCGTTCAACTTCAGCGAAGGCCTGACCATCGCCAAGGCGGCCGAGTATTCGACCGGCCAGGACACGCGCCACAACGACTATCTGTTCAACGGGCTGCTCAACTGGCGCAACGATCGCTTCGGCGCGATGATCTCGGGCGTCTATTCCGAAGCCAACCTGGGCAACAACTATTCCGGGGTGTCGGGCGGCGTGTTCGGCAACAACGACTGGGGTGGTTCGGACAACAACTGGATCGCGCCGCACGGCTACGACACCTTCCATCGGGAGGTTGAACGCAAGCGCACCGGCCTGAACGGCGCCTTCACCTGGAAGATCGACGACGGTTTCGACCTGACCGGCGAGGTCTTCTACACCAAGCTGGAAGAGCATGATCGGGCGGCGGGCCTGAACATCTCCAATCGCTGGAACGGCCTCACTTGGACGACCCCCACCGCCTTCACCCAAACCGGCGTGAACGGCAGCAACGGCAATCCCTGGCTCGACGTCACCGAATACGACCTCGATGTCTGGTGGATGAACTCGTTCACGGTCAACCGCACCAAGAACAATGAGTCGACCAATCTGAACCTGGAGTTGAAATACGATCGGGGCGGGCCCTTCACCTTCTCGGCGCGCGCGCTGCATGGCGAGGCGTCGCTGCTGAGCATGAACGGGCAGGTGCAGGGCGACCTGTCGAACTGGCAATATGCGCCGGATCGCAACTTCACCCTGTTCCGCGACGCCGCCGACCGGACGCGCGGACCCTTCTATTCCGCCGCCATCGCTGCCCAGTATCCGGCCTCGCAGTATTCGAACGGCATCATCGGCTCGGCCGGCGGTCGCTACATCAACCCCAACCCGCTGGGCATCGGCAACGATCCGCAGATCCATCTGAACGTCGGCGGCGGGCAGACGGTCTGGAGCAACTTCAACAATCCGATCGTGGGCGGTTTGGGCAATGTGCCGCTGACGCAGTATATGTCCAACCTGGATAGCTACGCGGTTGCGGCCTATTCGTCCGAGGGCAACCAGCGCAACGAATCCGAACTCACCGTCGTGCGCATGGACGGCGCCTACGAGTTCCAGAACGGCCCGGCGCTGGGCTTCATCGAGAAGGTCGACGCCGGCCTGCGGCACTCGGATCGCCAAGTGTCGATCACCAACTTCCACCTGTTCTCGGACGTGAACGGCTGTTCGGTTCAGTGGAAGGCGATCGACGTCGTCATGAACCAGAACCAGTGCTCGGCCGGCGAACAGGTCCCGAACCCGGCGTTCAACCCGGCGCTTCCGGTCAGCGCCACCAACCCTCAGACCATCTTCCAGGGCTATACGGTCAATCGTCCGACGAAGCTGAACACCAACAACAACGTCTATTTCCTGGACGACTGGGGATCGATCACGCGCGGCCTGCCGGGCGTCTGGGTCGCCGATCCGCGGGACTTCGACGATGTCGTGGCCTTCCAGCAGCGCGTTTTCGGCAGCGCCTATGAAGTCATCATCCCAGGCAACAGCTATGACGTCGATCTGTATGAGGACAGCGGCTATCTGAACGCCACCGTCGGCTTCGGCAACCTGCACGGCGATGTGGGCCTGCGCGCCATCCGCACCGAGCTGCGGGTGCGCCAGAACCAGACAGGCGACACGCGCAACTACGGCGACACCAATCTGGATGTCGGCGACACCCTCTCATCGCGCACCTACACCGACTATCTGCCGTCGGTGAACATGGTCTACGATTTCAGCGACCAGCTGAAGCTGCGCGCGGCGTTCAACAAGACGATGATCCCGCTGGATCTCGGCAACTACGGCGGCGGCGTCACGATTTCGACGGCCGACTCGTCTGGGCCGACGCCGGACGATCCGACCGCTCCGCCTGTCGGCATTCGTCGCGTGACTGGCGCGACCTTTGCCGGTAGCCCGGAACTGAACCCATGGCGGTCGAACAACTATGATCTGAGCCTGGAATACTATGCAGGTCGCGCTACCATGTTCAGCGTGGCGATATTCAAGCTGGATATCGAGAGCTTCGTGGCGCGCGCTACAGTGAACGACGGCCAGTTCCCGGATGGCGACGGCATCATCCGTCGAACGGTGCCTGTCAATCGGCCGGTACAAGGCGAAAGCGGCTCGTTGCAAGGTCTAGAAATCGGCGCAAAGATCGGGCTTAGAGATCTGCTGGATGAAGGTAGCCTCTTCTACAACTTCGGCTTCGACGGCAGCTACACCTACTCCGATAGTGCGCAGAGCGATCGGAACCTGTCTGGCGACAAACTGCCGTTCATCGACAACTCCAAGCAGCAGGTCAACGCCGCGATCTGGTATCAGGGCGACAAGCTGCAGGCTCGCGTGGCCTACAACTACCGCACGCCTCGTCTGTCGAGCAGGTTCGGCGATATCCCGATCTATCAAGATACGTCCCAGTACGTTGACCTGAACGTTACCTATCAGTTCAACGAAAATCTGGTGTTCTACGCCAATGGATCCAACGTGTTCGGCGAGATTGAGGAATACTACCTCGAGTTCGAGAAGGGCGCGGAACAGTTCCACTCCCGCAATGAGTTCGAACCGCGTTGGTCTCTGGGCGTACGCGCCAAGTTCTAGACTTCCCTGAAGCCTCTGGCCGGCGGCGACCTTTGCGTTGTCGCCGGCCTCCTTTTGTCTAGCCTAGCGTGTTTACGGTTCGAGGGCCGAACGAAGACGATGACTACTCCTTCCGTCGAAGCGCCGCAGACATCCGATCGGGGCGCCGCCATCCGAAAGGTCGTGATCGTCGGCGGCGGCACGGCGGGCTGGATGGCGGCGGCGGCGCTTGCCCGGCATCTGGCGTCGACAGACATCGCCATCACGGTGGTGGAGTCTTCAGAGATAGGCACGGTCGGGGTCGGCGAGGCGACCATACCGACGATCCGACGCTTCTACGCCCAACTGGGGCTCACCGACGCCGATGTGATGTCCGCGACCCAGGCCACCTGCAAGCTTGGAATCCGCTTCGAGGGGTGGGGCGGGCCTCGCTCGGACTTCATCCATCCCTTCGGTCTCTACGGCCAGGATCTGAACGGCGTCGGGTTTTATCACTATTGGATGCGGCAGGCGGAAACCGGAGACGCCACGCCCCTGTCGGCCTATTCGCTCGGAGCGTCGCTGGCGCTGGCGAACAAGTTCGTGGAGCCGTCGCCCAATCCGCCCTCCAGCCTGTCGGTCTTCGATTGGGCCCTGCATTTCGACGCCGCCCTGTTTGCACAACGCCTTCGCCGCTATGCGGAGGGCTCCGGCGTAACGCGTATCGATGCGCGCATCGCCACCGTGAAGCTTCGTCCGCAGGACGGCTTCATTGACAGGCTGGTCCTGGATGACGGGCGCGAGATTGAAGGCGATCTCTTCGTGGATTGCTCGGGTTTCCGGGGGCTGCTGATCGGCGAAGCCTTGGGAACGCCCTACGAGGACTGGGGCGACTGGCTGGCCTGCGATGCCGCCTATGCCGTTCAGACCGAGAATACGCCTGACGACGTCATTGCGCCCTACACGCGGGTGACGGCGCATCAGGCCGGTTGGCGTTGGCGCATTCCGTTGCGGCACCGAACGGGCAACGGCCTGGTCTTTTCCAGCGCCCATATGTCGGACGACGCGGCGCAAGCCGCGCTGGTGAGCAATCTGCAAGGTCGCCCCTTGGCGGCGCCGCGCCGCATCGATTTCCGTCCGGGCAGGCGCCGCCAGGCCTGGGTGAAGAACTGCGTGGCGCTGGGTCTCGCCGCAGGCTTTCTGGAGCCTTTGGAAAGCACCAGCATCGCCCTGATCGAGAACGGCATCGAACGGTTGAAGGCGCTGTTTCCAGATCGCGATTTCGTCCCCGCCGTGCTCGATGAGTTCAACGACCAATCAGCGCGCGAGATGGAGCGCACGCGCGACTTCATCATCCTGCACTATTGGCTGAACGGCCGGGACGAAGCCTTCTGGCGCGAGCGGCGCGAGGCGGCCGTGCCCGACACCCTGAGGCGCAAGGTCGATCTCTGGAAGGCGAGGGGGCGTTTGTCCGCTATCGCTGGGAGATGTTCCACCCGGCCAGTTGGCTCGCCATCTATGACGGGCTCGGGCTCATGCCGGAACGTGTGGACCCGGCCGTTCAAGGGATCGACCCCGTGCAACTGCAGCAGGGACTGTGGGGGATGCGCGATGCGGTCGCCGATATGGTCGAGCGCACAACCAGTCACGACGCCTTCCTCGCCCGCTTCGGGGGCGTGAGCGATCCGAAGAGGATTTCCAATGCAAGCTGACCCGTCCCGCAAGATCCGCAAGGTCTGTATCGTCGGCGGCGGGACCGCAGGATGGATGGCGGCAGCGCTGCTGTCCGAACATCTGAAGGGCGCGCTCGGTCAGATCGAACTGGTGGAGAGCGACGACATCGGCACGATCGGGGTGGGGGAGTCCACCGTGCCGCCCTTCCTGCAACTGCTGGCCAAACTGGGCGTGGATGAACAGGTCTTCGTGCGAGAGGTGCAGGCCAGCTTCAAACTGGGCATCGAATTCAGAGACTGGAAGGCCAAGGGCCAGAGCTATTTTCACCCTTTCGGCACGATCGGCGCGCCGGTCGATCTGGCTGACTTTTACCAGGTCTGGTTGAAGGCCGCATTGCAAGGCTATCCGGGTGGCCTCCAGGATTTCGCGCCGGCGGCGGTGATGGCGCGCGAAGGGCGGTTTACCCTGCCGTTCAAGGCGTCGCGCACGCCGGTCGGCGGCGCCAGCTACGCGCTGCATGTCGACGCCAAAAGGGTCGCACGCTTCCTGCGCACCTTCGCCGAAGCGCGCGGGGTGAGCCGCGTCGAGGGCATTGTCGAGGATGTGCGTGTTCGAGACGATGGGTTCGTCGATCATCTTGTCCTCAAGGACGGCCGGACGGTCGAGGCGGATTTCTTCATCGACTGCTCGGGCTTTCGCAGCCTGCTGATCGGCAAGGCGTTGAAGGTCGGCTATCACGACTGGTCCCACTGGCTGCTGTGCGACCGGGCGATCGCCGTCCAGACAGAGAATGTCGGCCCGCCTGCGCCCTACACCCTGGCCCAGGCGCGGGATTACGGCTGGCGCTGGCGTATCCCGCTGCAATACCGAACCGGCAACGGCTATGTCTTCTGCAGCCAGTATCTGAGCGATGACGAGGCCACGGCCAGCCTGATGGCCCAGGTCGAGGGCGCGCCCGTCGTGAAGCCGATGGTGGTGCCCTTCAAGACCGGCGTTCGAGAGCGCCTCTGGGACAAGAACGTACTGGCGCTGGGGCTGGCCGGAGGCTTTATCGAGCCGCTGGAATCGACCGCAATCCATCTGATCTATCGCGGGCTGGACTTCTTCTTCCGCTTCTTGCCGGATCGCGACCTCGATCCGGTGCTGGCCGACGAATACAATCGACGCATGATCGCCGATTACGAGGAGATCAGGGACTTCATCGTCCTGCACTATTGCCTGACCGAACGAGACGACACGCCCTTCTGGCGCGCCTGTCGTACGATGGAGCTTCCGCCCGAACTGAAGCGCAAGATCGCGCTGTTCCGAAGCGGCGGACGTCTGGCCGAGGGGCTCGACGAACTGTTCCGGGCCGTCAGCTGGCAGTCGGTGATGGAGGGGATGGGTGTTCGACCGCAAACCTTCCATCCGCTGACGGACCGCATTCCCTTCGACGACGTCCCGGGCCAGCTAAATCATGCGGCGGAGCTGCTGAGACGGGTCGTCGCCGATTTGCCGACGCATCAGCAGTTCATCGACCGACACTGCGCCGCCCCGCCGCCGCAAGTCAGCGCCTAAGGCGCTGGAGCCGGACCGGAGGATCATCTAGCCTTGGTTTTATGGTGAAGCTGGAACAGGCCGCGTCAAGCGCTGCGCGCAAGGTGACGATCAAACATGTCGCGGCCGAGGCCGGCGTGTCGTTGCAGACGGTGTCGCGCGTCATCAACAACGGCCCTAACGTCCGGCCGGAGGTGCGCGAACGGGTCAACGCCGCCGTGGCCAGGCTGGGCTACGTCCCCAGTCTGGCGGCCCAGCGCATGGGCGGATCGCGCTCCTATCTGCTTCTGGCGCTGAACGATCGTGATCGGACCATAGAGGGCTGGCGGTCGGGCGAGGGGACCGACTGGGTCGATCAGATGCTCTTGGGCGGCATGCTGAAATGCGCCGAGGCCGGCTATCGGATGATCTTCGAACTGGTCGACACCCATTCGGCCCATGTCGAGCGGGAGGTGAAGGCGGCGATTGCTGCGCTTCACCCTGACGGCGTGATCCTGACGCCGCCCCACTCGGACAATCCGCTGATCACCGGGCTGCTGGTGGATCTGGGTCTGCCGTTCGCGCGGATAGGCTCCACGGCGACGGGCGCAGGCTTCAGCATCGCGATGGACGACTACGCCGCCGCCGAAACGGCGACGAACCATCTTCTCGATCTGGGACATCGTCGGATCGGCTTCATCAGCGGCAGGCCCGAATACGCTCTGAGCGGCGCGCGGCTTCAGGGATATCGTGCGGCGATGGCGGGGCGTGGCCTGCCCGACGACGCCGATCTGGTCGGACTTGGCGACTTCACCTTCGCATCGGGCGAAGCGGCGATGGAGACCTTCTGCGACCTAGGCCATCCGCCGACGGCCATCGTGGCGTCCAACGACCAGATGGCGTTGGCGGCTCTGCGCGTCGCAGGTCGAAGAGGCCTCGCCGTGCCGCACGATCTCGCCATCATCAGCTTCGACGACACCCCCATCGTGCGCTTCAGCAATCCCCCGCTGACCGCTGTCGTCCAACCGATCGCAGCGATGGCGTCTGCCGCGGCGGACCTGCTGATCCGTGCCAAGTCCGGACAGGACGACCTGCCTCAAGCATCAACTCCGCCCTTCCAACTGGCCGTCCGCGCCTCGACGGTCGCGACGTCAGATTGATGCCTCAATAGCGACGACTTGGCCGCGTTCACGCCGTCATCCACGGGGCGAACGTGGTCTGATTTTGGTCCTTCGGGGCTTACGCCAGTCGCCAGCGTTGAAGCTTTTCCAGCACGTCGGCGACGATCTGGTCGCGGGTGAAGCCGGTGATGTCGTGGGGGCGTTCGCCTTGGCCGGTCTGGGCGGTCAGTCGCCATTCCAGCAGGCGGCGGCCTTCAGGCGTCTCGCGCTGGGTCACGGCGGGACGCGGACGCGAGCGGGCGCCCAGGCGATAGATGAAGGTGCGCTCGCCCTGTTTGACCGTCAGCCATGCGACGCCGTCGTCACGCCCGATCTCGGACTCCGCCGCCTCGGCCTCCATGGCGGTGTGAACCGTTTCCAGCGCAGGCAGGCCGTGGCGCTCGATCTCATCGTCGATGTCGCTGCGGCTGGCCGGGGCCAGGATGCGTTTCAGCTGCTGAGCCAGGGGCGCGCCTTCGGTCTCGAGACTGCGGCCCGCGACGTCGGCGTTCATCTGGCGCACCAGGCCGATCGACAGCAGGATCATGATCAGGACGAAGGGCAGGGCGGCGGCCAGGGTCGCGGCCTGCAGCGCGCCCAGCCCGCCCGCCAGCAACAGGGTCGCGGCGATCAGGCCCAGCAGCAGGCACCAATAGACCCGCTGCCAGCGCGGCGTGTCGTCGGCCCCTCCGGAGGCGATGGTGTCGATCACCAGAGCGCCGGAATCGGCCGAGGTGATGAAGAAGACCGACACCAGCAGGATCGCCAGGCCCGAGGTGAAGGCCGCGCCCGGCAGTTGCTCCAGGAAGTAGAACAGGGCGGTCGACAGGTCGGCCGAAACGGCGTTGGAAATCGCGCCCGCCGCTTGGCCCATGTCCAGGCTGATCGCCGTATTGCCGAAGACGGTCATCCACAGGAAGGTGAAGCCGGCCGGCACCAGCAGCACGTTCAGCAGGAACTCACGCACCGTTCGCCCGCGCGAGATCCGGGCGATGAACATCCCTACGAACGGCGACCAGGCGATCCACCAGGCCCAGTAGAATAGGGTCCAGTCCGCCATCCAGGCGCGCGGCTCATAGGCGTACAGGGTGAAGGTCCGCTCGACGAAATGGCTGAGATAGAAGCCGATGTTCTGGACCAGCGCCTTGAACAAGAAGCCGGTCGGCCCGACCACCAGCACGAACAGCATCAGCAGCACCGCCAGCGTCAGGTTCAGCTCGGACAGCCGGCGCACCCCCTTGCCGACCCCGCTCATGACCGAGGCGGTCGCCGCCGCCATGACCACGACGATCAGCCCGACCTGAACCCAGGCCGTGTTGGGAACGCCCAGCAGATAGGTCAGGCCGCTGTTCATCTGCGACACGCCGAAACCCAGGGACGTGGCGATGCCGAACGCCGTGCCCCAGATGGCGAAGATGTCGACCGCATCGCCGATGGGTCCGTTGACGCGCTTGCCCAGCAAGGGCGACAGGCCTGACCTCAGCGTCAGCGGCAGACCCTTGCGGTGCGCGAAGAAGGCCAGGCTGAGGCCCACCAGCGCATAGATCGACCAGGCGTGGGCCCCATAGTGGAAGAAGGTGATGCCCATGGCCTGACGCGCGGCGTCGAAGGTGCGGCCGGCGCCCTCGGGCGGATTGATATAGTGCTGGATCGGCTCGGCGACGCCGAAATACATCAGGCCGATCCCCATGCCGGCGGCGAACAGCATGGCCAGCCAGGACAGATAGGGAAAGTCCGGTTCGGCGTCGTCCGGCCCCAGCTTCAGCGCGCCCGTGGGGCCGATCGCCGGCACCAGCACCAGCCCCACGAAGGCGGCGACCGAGGCGATATAGAGCCAGCCAAAGGTGTCGATCACCCAGGCCTGAACGCTCTGGAACAGGCGGTCGGATTCTCCCGGCGCGACGATGGCGACAAGCAGCAACAGCGCGATGATGGCGCTCGCGCCCCAAAACACGCGGGGGTTCATCTTCGTGGTCAGCATCGGGTCAAAGCGTATGGCGAAGCTGACAGTTCCCAGCTTGGCCACAACCGCGCCGTCTCGATGAAGAAGATGTAATCGGCATGAAGAAGATGTAACTTTGCGATGCAAAGTGGACGGGGGATAGTCAGGCCTATCGACGGGCGCGAATAGACGCCTGCGCACTCTTTCAGGATCGCCGGGGCATGACCTCTTCCAAACTCGTTCTCATGCTGGGTGCGGCCGCCGTCGCCCTGCCCGGCGCCGCTCTGGCTCAATCCCAGAATTCGTCCCAGACCGCCTCGCAGACCCCGCCGCCGGCGGCGACGAGCCAGCCGGCCGTTCAGGCCCCGGCGACGACGGCCCAGACGCCCGCGCCGCGCGCTCAGACAGCCGAACCGGCCCAGCGACAGCAGCCCGCCAGCGTCGGCGACGTGGTCGTCAACGCCCGCGCCGCCGATGTGCGCACCTCGATCGATTCCACCAGCTACAGCCTAGCCAATGATCTTCAGGCCACGACCGGGACCCTGGCCGACGCTTTGCGCAACATCCCCTCGGTCGAGGTCGACCCCGACGGCAACGTCAGCCTGCGCGGCGATTCCAATGTCACGATCCTGATCGACGGCCGCCCGGCGACCCAGTTCAACGGCCCCAGCCGCGGCCAGATGATCCAGCAGATTCCGGCCGCGCAGTATGCCCGCATCGAAGTGATGACCAATCCGTCGGCGGCCTACAGCCCCGAGGGTTCGGGCGGCGTCATCAACCTGATCTCCAAGCCCACCACGGTCCGCCCGACCCAGACCACCAACGGCTCGATCCGCGCCAATGTCGGCGACGGCGGCCGCTACAACATCGGCGCGAACATCGCTCATGTGAACGGCAAGACGACCCTGACGGCCGATGTCGGCATCCGTCACGACGGCTATCTGGCCGAAACCAATCGCGTGCGCGAACGTCTGGACACCGGTTCGGGCCGCTTCCTGGAGTCGCGCCAGAGCCAAGACATCGACGGCGCCTCCGACAGCGCCTACCTCCGCCTGTCCGCCCAATATGATCTGGATGCCAAGACCCAGCTGGTCGGCGAACTGCGTCACACCGACGTCGACGCAGGCGGCGACGGCGTCACCCTGTACGAAGCCGACAATGCGGCCGGCGGCATCGGTTCGGCCTATCGCCGCAGCGGAGACGGCCGCTTCAAGGGTCAGTTCTCGGGCGCCACGGCGCGAGTGCTGCGTCGCTTCGACGACCAGGGCCACGAATGGACCAATGAGGTCCGCTTCGACCGCAACAACTTCAACTTCACCTCTGACAGCTTCGTCGATCAACAGATCCCGGTCGCCGCGAACTTCATCGAGGCCACCGCCAATGAAAACCATCAGGACCAGTGGGGCGTCACCAGCGCCTATGTCCGGCCGCTGTCGGACGGCGGCAAGCTGCGCCTCGGCTATGAGCTGCAGGCCACGCTGCTGGAGCTGGACAACCGTGTCGCGCGCGGTCCGACCCAGGCGGCCCTGACGCCCGACCCGCTGGTGTCCAACCGCTTCGACGTCGATCAGGTCGTCCACGCCCTGTACGTCACCTACGAGAAGCCCTTCAGCGAGAAGCTGTCGGCCCAGTTCGGCCTGCGTCTGGAACAGGCGAACCTGGATTTGAATCAGGTCACCAGCGGCATCAAGACGTCCCAGGACTACTTCCGCGCCTATCCGACCGGCCATCTGTCCTACAAGCTGAACGACAAGGACACCGTGCGCGCCAGCTACAGCCGTCGCATCCAGCGTCCTGGCCCGGCCGATCTGAACCCCTTTCTCACCTATGGCGACCCGCAGAACTATCGCTCGGGCAACCCGGATCTGGAGCCGCAGGAGACGGATTCGTATGAGCTGAACTGGCAGCGCCGCGTCCAGCAGACCTTCTACCAGGCGACCCTCTACTACCGCGACACCAACAAGGCCTTCACCCAGACGACCGTCGACCTGGGCAACGGCGTCTTCCTGACCCGGCCCGAGAACCTGGGCGCCAGCACCTCGACCGGGCTTGAGCTGGTCGCCAACGGCCCGCTGCTGCCGACCCTGCGCTACAGCGCCAGCCTGAACGTCTACCGTCAGGAAATCGACGCCGCCGGCATCGTCGGCGCCCAGGATCGCTCGGGCGACGCCGTCTCGGGGCGCCTGTCGCTGAACTGGCAGCCGACGCCCAAGGACTTCGTCCAGATCTCCGGCGTCTGGAGCGGCGATCAGCTGCTGGCCCAAGGGGTGCGCGAGCAGTCGACCCTGGTCAACCTGGGCTATCGCCGCAAGCTAAACGATGCCTGGTCGATGCAGATGACGGTGCGCGACCTGTTCGACGACTTCGGCTCGACCACCACCCTGACGACCCCGACCTTCCGCGACCGTTCCGAGCAGACCTTCGGCGGGCGTGCGGCCTATATCGGCCTGACCTGGAACTTCGGCGGCGGGCAGCGTCGCCCCGAACAGTTCGACTTCCAGGGTCCGACGACCGGCGGCTGACAAGGCGTTGACCGGCTTATGAGGCGCGGGCTCAGGTCCGCGTCTCCCAGGCCAGCCAGGCGGCGACCACGATCAGGCCGCCGGCCATCACCGCGCGCAGGGCGCGACCCTGCATCCGGGGCGCCAGCCGCGCCGCGCCCGCGCCACCGATCACGATCAGGCTGTGCACCAGGACGGCGACCGCCAGATGCAGGCTCCCCAGCGTCAGGGCCTGCCTCAGCGGCGCGCCGTGGTCGGGCCGCATGAAGGTCGGCAGCAGCGCCACATAGAAGACCGCGGCCTTGGGATTCAGCAGATTGCCCATCAGGCCGCGCACGAACAGGCCGCGCAGCGAGCGCGCGTCCGGTGTGGTCGCCGCCTCGATCGTCGGCGCGCGCCAGGCCTCCCACGCCAGCCACAGCAGAAACAGCACGCCCGCCCAACGCAGGCCTTGATACAGCGGCGGCAAGACGGAAAAGACCTCCGTCAGCCCATAGGCGGCCGCCAGCATCCACACCGCCAGCCCCAGGGTCACGCCCGCCACCGCCGCGAAACCGGCCAGCCGACCCCGCGCCAGGGCGACCAGCGCCAGCCAACCCATGTTCGGCCCCGGCGTCAGCTCGATCAGCGCCACGGCGATCAAAAAGGGGCCGACGACGGCCGGATCGACAGGCCAGGCGGAATGGGCGATCACGAGGCGCTCCTGTTCGCCAGAGCCTAGGCGCGCGGCGGCGAAACGGACAGCCCCGAAAGCCGCCCAGCGGACCCCTTGTGTGACCCGATCGTCACACCCACCTCGATCTCAACGGCGCGCTGCTCAGCAGAGGGTGCGCTGAAATCCATCCGCCTCCCGAGGGGACTGAAACCATGAATCTCGAACTCTATTCCGACCGCGCCAAACAGGCCGTCCAGTCGGCCCAGTCTCTGGCGCTCGCCCGCCGTCACCAGCAGTTCGCGCCCGAGCATCTGCTCAAGGTGCTGCTGGAGGAACGCGACGGCCTGGCCAGAAACCTGATCACCGCCGCCGGCGGCGACGCCCGCCGCGCCGAGGCCGATGTCGAGACCGCGCTGAAGAAGCGCGCCCAGGTCACCGGCGGCTCGGGCCAGCTCTACCTGGACGGCGACACCGCGCGCGTCTTCGCCGCCGCCGAGGCGGCCTCCAAGACCGCCGGCGACGCCTTCGTCACCACCGAACGCCTGCTGGCGGCGCTCGCCAGGGAAGGCGGGGTCGCCGCCGAGCTGCTTAAGGCTTCGGGCGTCACGGCCGACAAGCTGGAGGCCGCCATCGCCGAGGTGCGCAAGGGCAAGACCGCCGACAGCGCCGGCGCCGAGGACGGCTATGACGCCCTGAAACGCTATGCCCGCGACCTGACCCTGGCCGCCCGCGACGGTAAGATCGATCCGGTCATCGGCCGCGACGAGGAGATCCGCCGCACTATCCAGGTCCTGGCCCGCCGCACCAAGAACAACCCCGTCCTGATCGGCGAGCCCGGCGTCGGCAAGACCGCCATCGTCGAGGGCCTGGCCCTGCGCATCGTCAACGGCGACGTGCCGGAATCCCTGCGCGACAAGACCGTCATGGCGCTGGACATGGGCTCCCTGATCGCCGGCGCGAAGTATCGCGGCGAGTTCGAGGAGCGGCTGAAATCCGTCCTGTCCGAGGTCTCTGCGGCCGAGGGGGGCATCATCCTGTTCATCGACGAAATGCACACCCTCGTCGGCGCCGGCAAAGGCGACGGCGCTATGGACGCGTCCAACCTGCTGAAGCCTGCCCTGGCGCGCGGCGAACTGCACTGCGTGGGCGCCACGACGCTCGATGAATACCGCAAACACGTCGAAAAGGACGCCGCGCTCGCCCGCCGCTTCCAGCCGGTCATGGTCGAGGAGCCGACGGTGGAGGACACCGTCTCCATCCTGCGCGGCCTCAAGGAGAAGTACGAGGTCCACCACGGCGTGCGCATTTCCGACAGCGCGATTGTGGCCGCCGCCACTTTGTCGAACCGCTACATCACCGACCGCTTCCTGCCGGACAAGGCCATCGACCTGATCGACGAGGCCGCCAGCCGCGTGCGCATGGCCGTGGACTCCAAGCCCGAGGCCCTGGACGAGATCGACCGCCGCCTAGTCCAGCTCAAGATCGAACGCGAGGCCCTGAAGAAGGAAACCGACCAGGCCTCTCAACACCGTCTGGAAAAGCTGGAGGACGAGATCGCCGATCTGGAAGGCCAGTCCGACGACCTGACCACCCAGTGGAAGGCCGAAAAGGACAAGGTCGGCCAGGGCGCCCAGCTGCGCGAAACTCTGGACCGTCTGCGCCTGGAACTCGCCAACGCCCAGCGCGCGGGCGATCTGGGCCGGGCGTCAGAGATCGCCTACGGCCAGATCCCCCAGATCGAAAAGCAGCTCGAAGAGGCCGAGGCCAATGAGACCTCCGGCGCCTCAGGTCGTGGGGGCCCCCTGACCCCCGAGGTCGTCGACGCCGAACAGATCGCCGCTGTCGTCAGCCGCTGGACCGGCGTGCCCGTCGACAAGATGCTGGAGGGCGAGCGCGAAAAACTGCTTCAGATGGAGGTCGCGCTCGGCGGTCGCGTGGTGGGTCAGGACGAGGCGCTGGCCGCCGTCTCCGACGCCGTTCGCCGCGCCCGCGCCGGCCTGAACGACCCCAACCGTCCGCTGGGCAGCTTCCTGTTCCTGGGCCCGACCGGCGTGGGCAAGACCGAACTGACCAAGGCCCTGGCCGACTTCCTGTTCGACGACGAGGCGGCCATCACCCGCCTGGACATGTCGGAATATATGGAGAAACACAGCGTCTCCCGTCTGATCGGCGCCCCTCCCGGCTATGTCGGCTATGACGAGGGCGGCGCCCTGACCGAGGCCGTGCGTCGTCGCCCCTATCAGGTCGTCCTGTTCGACGAGGTCGAAAAGGCCCATCCCGACGTCTTCAACGTGCTGCTGCAGGTGCTCGACGACGGCCGCCTGACGGACGGGCAGGGCCGCACCATCGATTTCAGGAACACCCTGATCATCATGACCTCCAACCTGGGCAGCCAGTATCTGGCCGATCAGGGCGAGGGCGATGATGTGGAGGCCGTGCGCCCCTTCGTCATGGACGCCGTGCGCGCCCACTTCCGGCCCGAGTTCCTGAACCGGATCGACGAGATCATCCTGTTCCACCGCCTGGGACGCGACCAGATGGGCGGCATCGTCCGCATCCAGCTGTCACGCTTCGAGAAGCTGCTCGCCGACCGCCGCCTGACCCTGGACCTGGACGACAGCGCCCTGGCTTGGCTCGCCGACCGCGGCTACGACCCCGCCTATGGCGCGCGACCCCTGAAACGCGTCATCCAGAAGGACCTTGTCGACCCGATCGCGCGCAAACTCCTGGCCGGCGAGATCGAGGACGGCGGCGTGATCGCGGTCACCGCCGGCGAGCGCGGGCTGGAGATCGGGAAGATGCGGGTGCATTAGACGGACGCCTCTGTCGCCCCCTGTTTCGGTTTGATAGCCCCTATCAAAGATGCCAGAGCCATAGCCTCAAGCTCTATATGAGTAGGTGCAACAACCTCCACCATAGGACGTGGCTCGCCGAACAACCACCGTTTGGCGACGCCACCAGCGCCTTTTCGTTTGCCTTTCTGAAATATATCTCGATAGCGGAATGGAGATATGCCTAAAAATGGCATGAAGGTTACCTTATCAGGAGCTTCAATTTCGATTGATATTTCGTTCTCGTGTAGTTCTTTTGCTCGACGTTTGGGGTATGGCTCCATGTATACAACGCGCTTCACTCCGACTGCTAGTATGTGCTTCGTGCAGTTGTGACATGGAAAAGTAGTGCAGTATAGCGTAGACCCTTTTACGCTTTTCCCGAGTCTCGCAGCATCGCATATTGCGCACATTTCAGCGTGCACCACTCGACCATATTCAGTCAAATCCATGATCAGCGCGTCAGCTAGTGCGCCGCCAGCAACCTCTTTTCCATCGACTATTTTGGATTTCGATGTAAGCGCGTGCGCGATCGAGCTCGCGCTACCCAAATCCTTAGCCTTTTTTGATAAGTATCCACCGGACCTAAGCTTATCAAATAAGTCTTTTATAATATCATTGCGTAGATTCTCATTGGGATCTGAACCCAACATAACGTCTCGAAAATCAGGCTCTTCCAAATCCCAATAAGTTCCGCCGAGTGCTTTGGGGACTTCATTACATCCTTGGGTTATTATCTCGCCGTCTGACGAAAAAATCGCAGCTCCTACTTGTCTGGATAGGTCAGAGGAGCGAAGCGATGCCGACTTAGCGGCATACATACCATATTCCTCTTTGGAGGGAGATAGATCAGTCCTACCAAAGAAAGCATCAATGAATCGTTCGGTATGAAATTCAGTGTCCGAACGTTGGATGCCATCTACAAAAACGTCTGCTAGGTGAAACGTTTCTCTGAGTCTTTGACCGAATGGATGAGACTCTTCGGCATCAGTAGCGATTAGGCTCTCTGCCAAGGCATTCATCTCATGCTCTGGCAAATGCGCGTGACCTGAGCTTTTAATGCGCCTGACGTGACCCCCGTTTCTCATCCAGCCATAACGAGAGTCCTTGGTTGATCTGAACTGGGGTTGGCGGGGTTGGCAATAGGCCGGTCTGAGCAGCCATCAACCAGCGCAGCAGACCGGCCGCTCTGTCCGGTGAGCGCCTGTGCGTAGGCCTTCGGCGTCAACCATCCCAGCTTCGAGTGAGGCCGGGTTTCGTTGTAGTCGCGCCGCCAGGTTTCGAGGACAGCCCGGGCGTGCGGCAGCGATCGGAACAGCGTCTCATTCAGCAGCTCGTCGCGCAGCCGACCATTGAAGCTCTCGTTGAAGCCGTTCTGCTGAGGCTTGCCCGGCGCGATGTAATGCCAGCTCACGCCGGCGTCGTCGGCCCAGGCCAGGATGGCGTTGGACGTATATTCCGTGCCGTTGTCGCTGATGATCGTATCCGGGCGTCCCCGCCGCAGGATGATGGCGTCCAACTCGCGCGCCACCCGTCGCCCTGACAGCGAGGTGTCGGCGACGAGCCCGAGGCACTCGCGCGTGCAGTTGTCGATCACCGTCAGGATGCGGAAGCGCCGCCCGTCCGTCATCTGGTCGGAGACGAAGTCCAGCGACCAGCGCTGGTTCGCGACCAGGGGAATCTCCAGCGGACGCCGCGTGCCTATGGCGCGTTTGCGCCCGCCGCGCCGGCGCACCGTCAGCTTCTCCTCGCGATAGATCCGCTGGACGCGCTTCTTGTTGACCGCATGCCCCTCGCGCCGAAGCATCACGTGCAGGCGGCGATAGCCGAACCGCCGTCGCTCCTGGGCCAGGGCCTTCAGCCGATCCCGCAGGACGCCGTCGTCCGGTCGCGTCGCCTGATAGCGCACGCTCGTCCGATCCACGCCCAACACCCGGCAGGCCCGCCGTTCGCTCATCGCGTAGGCCGACTGCAGGTGCGCCGCCGCCTCTCGATGCGCAGCGGGCGTCACCACTTTTTTCCCAGCAGATCCTTCAGCGCGACGCTGTCCAGCATCGAGTCCACCAGCATCCGCTTCAGCTTGGCGTTCTCCTCTTCCAGCGCCTTCAGACGCCGGGCCTCTGACACGTCCATGCCGCCATACTTGGCCTTCCACTTGTAGAAGGTCGGTGAGCTCAGCCCGTGCTTCCTGCACAGGTCCGCCACCGGAACGCCGGCCTCCTGCTCGCGCAGGATCCCGATGATCTGCTCTTCCGTGAACCGTGATCGCTTCATTCTGTCCGTCCTTTCGAGGGGCGGACTCTAGCTATTCCTGGAGGAGTTTAAGGGGGTCACGTCACGCCGAATGATCAGCGATCTCCGATCACTGAAAGAGCCGTAAGCCGAAACAAGAACGAACTGTCGCCCATAAACTCGCCTAAGAAGGGCCACTTCTTCTGGGCGTTTTAGTTGATTGATTATGTAGGCAGTTCTCTCCGGGACGTTAGAAGCGTCGACGTCATGAGGATTTTTCTCACGCGCCAGTCTAAGGCGTTCACGCCGGATTGCGCGTATGCCAATTTTCGCCATCAGAGCGGGATCACCACGTCTGGAGCGCTGGTCATTTGCGTAACCAATTTTTGCCGCGATGGTTTTAAAGTATCCAAGAGATGGTTCTGATGGAGAATCTCCAGTTGACTTATACATTTCCGATGTAATCTTAACGCATTCTGCTTTGTAACCAACGGACGATAACGCGTCGCTCAACACGGTGGTTACTTGAGAGGTGTCGATCCCCACGGCACCCGCAATGCCAAATACAAGCTCCGGAAACTTTATTTGCTCTAGCTCATTATCTGACATGTATCCACAAGCCTTGTGGTTAACGCGATGGAAAGGATCGAATCGGTAGCCTATCGTCAAACGATTCGCACTGAGGGAGGACTGACCAAATCATGTCTCACATAATTTTGGATTCTGAAGCTGAGTTGCGCATGGTTCTCGAAGTGGTTGAGCGCATGGCGGCTCGGATGAACGCACAGTTTGTTCCTGACGACGCAGAGCTTGAGAAATTTAAGCGTGTTAGCTCACACTTCGCACCGCTCGAAACGGCTTCATCCCATGTGACTGCGTATCGATCTTCTCGAGCGGCTTAGATCAGGCAGTCGGCGGCCTTCAGATTTTCGTCGATTTGCAGCCGTTAGAAATCGTCAAATATACTGTGTTCGTCCCCGGAGCCTCCGGTTCTTCGTCACCGCGTGTTTTCGACGGCTCTTAAGGGCTGGCCCTAGACGCTGTCCTCGGCCAGCCCGCCAACTTGGCGCAGTCCGCGAGCGCGCGGCGTCAGGCGGTTGGTCGTCATGGGCGGCTCCTCGTGGCGCACCCTAGCGAAAAGCCGTCAACCCGCGCATCTGCGACGCACATCGCGAACGATTTCAGCACCCTGCCGCTCGCCAGCGTCATCCTCCTGCCCACGGCCCCAAACCGTGCGATCCTGTCTCGGTTCGTCCGGAGGGGGACGCATCGCACGGCCGGGGAGGGCCAGATCAGACGAATTAGACGAATTAGACGGTGTTTTTGTCCGCCGACCGTCTGATCTCGATCAGTCCTGCGGGATCGGATTGGTGCGCGGGTCCGGGCCGTTGGTGACGACGCGGTCGCGCTCGCCCAGGTCCTTGATGATCTTGACGTCGGTGAAGCCGGCGGCCTCGAACAGCGCCTTGACCTGCGGGCCTTGGTCAAAGCCGATCTCGACGGCGAAGACGCCCAGCGGCTTCAGGATGCGTTTCACCTCGGGCGCCAGGTCGCGATAGGCCTGCAAGCCGTCGGGCCCGCCGTCCAGGGCCAGGTGCGGGTCGTGGTCGCGGACCTCCGGGTCCAGGGTCGCGATATGGTCGGTGGGGATATAGGGCGGGTTGGACAGCACCAGGTCGAAACTGGCGTCGCCGAAGCCTGCGGCCCATTCGGTGCGCAGGAAGGTCGCGCGCTCGTTCAGGTCCAGGTTGGCGGCGTTCTCCTTGGCCACCGCCAGGGCCTCGGACGAGATGTCGGTGCCGACCCCGCGCGCGGCCGGCCGCTCGGCCAGAAGCGCCAGCAGGATCGCGCCCGAGCCGGTGCCCAGGTCGATGGCGTCGAAGGCCTCGGTCTTGCCGAAGGCCAGCATCGAGACGTCCATCAGGGTTTCGGTGTCGGGGCGGGGGCTGAGGACGTCGGGGGTGACGTTCAGCATGATCTTCCAGAAGCCCTTCTTGCCGACGATGCGCGAGACGGGCTCGCGCTTCAGCCGGCGCTCGACCATGGCCTCATAGGCGCTCAGCTGGTCGGCGGTGATGGGCCGATAGGGGTCGGTCAGGATGTCCATGCGGCTGGCGCCGGCGGCGGCCTCCAGCAGAAGGCGGGCGTCGATGGCGGGGCTGTCGATGCGGCCGGTCTTCAGCCGGGCCTGCGCCGCCTTCCAGGCGGTCAGCAGGGTCGGGGCGTCGGTGTCGGACTTGGGCGTGATGGGGTCGGTCATGGGCGTTGATTGGCCCGCCCCGGCGCCGATTTCAAGCGCGACGGCAGGGAACGTCAGGCCAGCTTGACCGTTCGCGTCGGGATGACTGCGCGCCGCTCCTCCCGCCTCGCCCCGCTTCGCAACCTGTTCGCCCGCGCGCCGGCGCCGGTCGAGTGCGGCCGGGTGTGGAAGTTTCTGGCCGCCGCCGCCGGGGGTTTGGCCGCCGGGGCCGGCGCCGCCCACCTGCTTTACAGCCAGGGGCACAAGGTCGGGGTCGAGCTGCGCGCCCCCCGCCCCGAACCCCTGCCGCCCAAGGTCCCCACGCCCGAGGACTATGAGGCCCAGGAGCCCGGTCGCGGGCGCATGGCCAAGCGCCCCGAGCACATTCCGCACAAGGGCTGGGTCGACATCGCCTGGCGCACCGGCGGGTCCTATTTCGGCGACCGGGTCGGCTTCGTCGCCGGCGGTGTGACCTTCTTCACCCTGCTGTCGCTATTCCCGCTCCTGGGGACGTTCGTGACCCTCTACGGCCTGTTCGCCGATCCGGCCGACGCCTGGGCCCGGCTGCAGTTCCTCTACGCGCTCCTGCCGAGCAGCATCGCCGAGTTCCTGGGCGGCGAGATGCAGCGGCTGGCGGCCAACTCCAACAGCCAGCTGACCTTCACCCTGATCTGGACCCTGGCCCTGTCGCTGTGGACCGCCAACGGGGCGGTTAAGGTGCTGTTCTACGGCCTGAACGTCGCCTACCACGAGGTCGAGAAGCGCAACATCGTGCGCTACAACCTGATCTGCATGGTCTTCACCGTCGGGGCCATCGTCGCGGTCCTGCTGAGCTCCGCCTTGGTCGTCGGGGTGCCGGTGGTGGTGCGGTTGTTCGGGCTGGAGGAGGAGTGGGGGCTGATCGCGCCGCTGCGCTGGCCGCTGCTGCTGGTCGGCTACGTCGCCGCCCTGACCGTCATCTACCGCTATGGCCCCTGCCGTCAGCGCGCGCGCTGGCGCTGGGTCACGCCGGGCGCGATCTTCGCGGCGGTCCTCAGCCTCACGGTGTCCTTCCTGTTCAGCTGGTATCTGTCCCACTTCGTGCGCACAGACTCCTACGGCCCGCTGGCGGCCATGATGGGCTTCCTGCTGTGGACCTGGCTGTCGGTGCAGGTGATCCTGATGGGCGCCGAGTTGAACGCCGAGATCGAGCACCAGACCGCCGTGGACACCACGACCGGCCTGCCCCTGCCGATGGGCGAGCGCGGCGCCAAGGTCGCCGACAGCGTCGGCGCCAGGCGCGGCAACCCCGCCGCTCTCGCCTTCACCCAGCGTCAGGCCGAGCGGGTGGCGGACCGCCTGCGCGGCCGCCAGAACCGCAAGGCCGCCGAGCGCGTCGCTACAGAATGAAGCGGCTCAGATCGACGTCCTTGGTCAGGGCGTCCATCTTCTCGCGCACCGCATCGCCGTCGAAGCTCACGGTCTGGCCCGAAAGGTCCGAAGCCTTGAAGCTGGTTTCCTCGAGCACCCGCTCCACCACGGTCTGAAGCCGGCGCGCGCCGATGTTCTCGACCGCGCTGTTGGCCGCCACCGCCGCATCGGCCATCGCCTCGACCGCATCGTCGGTGAAGGTCAGGGTCACGTCCTCGGTCGCCAGCAGGGCCTGGTTCTGACGGATCAGATTGGCTTCCGGCTCGGTCAGGATGCGCTTGAAGTCGTCGCGCGTCAGAGCCTTCAACTCGACCCGGATCGGCAACCGCCCCTGAAGCTCGGGCAGCAGATCGCTGGGCTTGGCGACGTGGAAGGCGCCCGAGGCGATGAACAGCACATGGTCGGTCTTCACCGGCCCGTATTTGGTCGAGACCGTGGTACCCTCGATCAGGGGCAACAGGTCGCGCTGCACCCCTTCACGCGACACGTCGGCGCCGGACGCGCCCTGGCGAGCCGCCACCTTGTCGATCTCGTCCAGGAAGACGATGCCCTCGTTCTCGGCCAGTTTCAGCGCCTCCTGCGTCAGGCTGTCCTGATCCAGCAGCTTGTCGCCTTCTTCAGCGATCAGGGGCGTCGTCGCATCGCGCACGGCCAGCTTGACGGTCTTGGTGCGCCCGCCGCCCATCTTGCCCAGCATCTCCGACAGGTTCAGCAGGCCGACGTTGCCGCCGCCCGGAATGTCCAGGCCCTGGATCGGCGAGGCGGTGTCGGCCAGCGCGATCTCGATCTCCTTGTCGTCCAGCTCTCCGGCGCGCAGCTTCTTCCTGAAACTGTCCCGCGTCGCCGGCCCCGCGCCCGGTCCGACCAGGGCGTCCAGAATCCGGTCCTCGGCGGCGGCCTCGGCCTTGGCCCGCACGTCGCCGCGCCGGCGCTCGCGCACCATGATCAGGGCGCTTTCGACCAGGTCGCGCACGATCTGATCCACGTCGCGGCCGACATAGCCGACCTCGGTGAACTTGGTGGCCTCGACCTTCAGGAAGGGCGAGCCCGCCAGCCGCGCCAGCCGACGCGCGATCTCGGTCTTGCCGACGCCGGTGGGGCCGATCATCAGAATGTTCTTGGGCGTCACCTCGTCGCGCAGGTCGGCGGGCACGCGCTTCCTGCGCCAGCGGTTCCTCAGGGCGACGGCGACGGCGCGCTTGGCGTCGTTCTGGCCGACGATATAGCGATCCAGTTCGGAGACGATCTCGCGGGGGGTCAGTTCGGTCATGCGACGCAGATAGGAGAGACCGAACCGTTGCGGGAGAGGGGCGGGGCGTCGCAGCGCGCACAAAATCCTATCGTCATCGGCGAAAGGGCGTCATGCCGATCGTCAGGACCGCGTTAGCTGCACCAGAGCCCCTTGATGACACCCTTGCAAACGGATCGTCTGACCCTTCGATCCTTTCAGGCCGGCGACGCCGCAGACCTGCTCGCCTATCTTCACCAACCGCGCGCCGCCTGTTTCGCCGCGATGGCGCTTCTGGACATGGCGGCGGCCGAGGCGGAAGTCCTAAAGCGCGCAGCGGCTGGAGAGCATATCGCCGTCCAGTCCAAGGCCGACGGCCATGTCATCGGCGATGTCTTCGCCATGTTCGAGGCGCCGGACACCTGGTCCATCGGCTGGAACTTCAACAGCGCCTATATGGGCGCCGGCTATGCGTCCGAAGCCGCCAGCGTCCTGGTCGACCATCTGTTCAAGGACAAGGCGGCGCGTCGCCTGTACGCCTATGTCGAGGACGACAATCTGGCGTCACAGAGGCTTTGCGAACGGCTGGGCATGCGGCGCGAAGGGCTGTTCCGCGAGTTCATCTCGTTCGTGAACGACGCCGCGGGCCAGCCGATCTACGTCAACACCTATCAGTACGCCCTTCTACGACACGAGTGGCGAGCCTGACGGTCAGCAAAAAGGCGTCCCCCGAGCGGAGGACGCCTTAAGGCTTCACGCGCGGGTCGCCCGGATCAGGCGGCGTTGGCGGCCTTGTTCTTGGCCAGCTTCTCCTGGTGGGCCTGCATGCCCTTGGCGATCAGGTCGGCGGCCTCGCCGGCGTCGCCCCAGCCCTCGACCTTGACCGACTTGCCCTTCTCCAGATCCTTGTAGCGGGTGAAGAAATGCTCGATCTGCTCGATCAGGATGGCCGGCAGCTGACGATAGCTGGCGATCTCGGTGTAGTAGGGGTTCAGCTTGTCGACCGGCACGGCCAGGATCTTTTCGTCGCCGCCGGCCTCGTCCGTCATCTTCAGCACGCCGATGGGGCGCGAGCGGATGACACAGCCCGGAACGACCGGCGTCGGGTTCAGCACGATCACGTCGCAGGGGTCGCCGTCGTCCGACAGGGTGTGCGGCACGAAGCCGTAGTTGCCCGGATAGTACATGGCGGTGTGCAGGAAGCGGTCGACGAACAGGGCGCCCGAGGCCTTGTCCATCTCGTATTTCACCGGCAGGCCGCCCTGCGGGATTTCGATGATGACGTTGATGTCCCAGGGAGCGTTCGGGCCGACGGGAATGGCGTCGAGGTTCATGGCGGGTCTTTGCTGCGACTGCGAAACTTTGAAAGGCGAAGGGTGATAGGCTCCCCGGCCCGTCACGGCAAGGGCGACATGTGGCGAACGCTGGCCTCGGCGGGCTTGCGTCGCGGCGCATCATCGCGGACATCTGGATCATGACCTGGACCGATTGGGCGGCGCTGGCGCTCTTCTTTATCTGCTGGCTGGGATACAGCCCGATCCTGTCGCTGATCAGCCGCAGGGGCGGTTCGTTGAACGAGGACATGGTGCATGTCCGGGCCGCCTGGATGCGGTCCATGACCCATCGCGAGATGAAGCTGATCGACAGCCAGCTTATGGGCCATTCGATCAACTCGGCCTCCTTCTTCGCCTCGACCAATCTGCTGCTGATCGCGGCGGTCGCCGGTATCCTGTTCGGTGGCGAAAGCGCGCTGAAGGGGTTCGCCGCGGTCGGGGCGGAAAACGTCCCGACCCGGTTGCTTGAGGCGAAGCTGGCCCTGGTTCTGATCTGCCTGGCGCGCGGCTTTCTGGACTTCATCTGGGCACTGCGACAGATGAACTATGCTCTGGCCATGATCGGCGCGGCGCCTGAACTGCATTCCAACACGGATCGCAAGGCCTTCAGCGAGGCGGCGGGCCAGCTTTTGAACCCGGCGCTCAGTTCCTTCAGTCAGGGCGTGCGCGGCTATTATTTCGCCCTGGCGGCGGCGGCTTGGCTGTTCGGACCGCTTTGGCTGGCGCTAGGCGTCGCCTCGTCGTTCGGCCTGCTGATATATCGCCAGGAGGCCTCGCCCGCCGCCCGCGCCATTCGCAATGCGCGGCGGCTGCTGGAGCAGTAGGGCCTCCGTCAGGGTCTGACGATCAACCGCACGACCTCGCCGGCATGCAGGCGGTCGAAGCCGGCGTTGATGTCGTCCAAGGGAATGACGCCGCTCATCAGGCGATCCACCGGCAGGCGGCCCTGGCGATACAGGGCGACGTAGCGGGGGATGTCGCGACTGGGGACGCAGGTTCCGATGTAGGAGCCCTTCAGCGTGCGCTCCTCTCCGACCAGGCAGACGACGTTGACGGCCAGCGCCGCATCGGGCGGCGGCAGGCCGGCGGTGACGGTGGTTCCACCGCGTCGGGTCATCTTCCACGCCGCCTCCAGCGCCCGGACCGAGCCGGCCATCTCGAAGGCGACGTCGGCGCCGCCGTTCGTCAGGGCGCGGACCTGATCGACGGCGTCCGGGGCGGCGGCGTTGACGGTGTGGACGGGCCCCAGGGTGCGGGCCAGGGCCAGCTTGTCCTCGGACAGATCGACGGCGACGACGGGGCTGGCGCCCGAGGCCAGGGCGCCCAGCACGCTGGCCAGGCCCACGCCGCCCAGGCCGATGACGACGACGCTCTGGCCCGCCTTGACGCCAGCGGTGTTCACCACGGCCCCGACGCCGGTCAGGACGGCGCAGCCGAACAGGGCCGCCTCTTCGAACGGCAGGTTGCGATCGATCTTGACCAGGGAGCGGCGTGAGACGACGGCGCGCTCGGCGAAGGCGGAGCAGCCGAGGTGGTGGTTGACGGGCTCGCCCTCGCGGAAGATGCGGCGGGCCCCGGACAGAAGCTCGCCCCGGCCGTTGGCGACGGCGCCGGGCTCGCACAGGGCGGGACGGCCGCCGGCGCAGGGATCGCAGTGGCCGCACGACGGCATGAAGACCATGACGACGTGATCGCCGATGGCGAGATCGGTGACGCCGTCCCCCAGCGCCTCGACCACGCCCGCCGCCTCGTGCCCCAGGGCCATGGGCAGGGGACGGGGGCGGTCGCCATTGATGACGGAAAGGTCCGAGTGGCACAGGCCCGCGGCCTTGATCGCGACCAGCACCTCGCCGGGGCCGGGCGGGTCCAGGGTGACGGTCTGGACCGACAGGGGGCGGCTGGCGGCGTAGGGGCGGGCGGCGCCCATGTCAGACAGGACGGCGGCGCGAGTCGTGAGGATCATGTGGTCAAGCTCATTCTTGCGCTAACGCCGCCGACGCGATCGGCCGCTTCTTGAGCGCGTTCGTGATCAGACTGTTATCGATAGTCGCTTGACCTAACGTCGTCCAAGCTAGAGCGTCGGGATCGAGAGCGACGGTTCGCGTCGCCGAGGGAGACGACGATGCCGAAACGAGACGAGGGCGCGCTGGCGCAACGGGCGACCTACAAGGCCTTTCACATGGTCTCCACCCGCTGGGCCGACAACGATCAGTACGGCCATATCAACAACGCCAAATTCTACGAGTTCGTCGACTCGGCCGTGAACGCCCATCTGCTGATCGCCAATGCGCTGACGGAATCGATCGGCCTGGTGGTGGATTCGGGCTGTCGCTACACCTCGTCGCTGAAGTTTCCAGATGTGATCGAGGTCGGCATCAAGGTCGATGCGATCGGCACCTCCAGCGTCACCTACGGCTTTGCGGTCTTCAAGCGCAGCGTCGACGTCCCCGCCGCCATCGGCCATTTCGTCCACGTCTATGTCGACGCCGAAACGCGCCGGCCCAAGCCGTTGCCGGCGCGGCTGAGGAGCGTGGTGGAGAATCTTCGCGCGGGGTAGGGGCTAGGGCCCGACGGCGATGGCGGACAGGTCCTTGGACCGGTCTAACGGCGCACCTTGCGCCTTTCGCTCGGAGTAGCGATCCACAAGCTGCGCGGCGTGAGGCCGGGTCAGGACCGTGAATCGCACCAACTCCTCCATCACGTCGACGATGCGGTCGTAATAGGCCGACGGCTTCATGCGGCCTGCGTCGTCGAACTCCATGAAGGCCTTGGCGACGCTGGACTGGTTGGGGATGGTGATCATCCGCATCCAGCGGCCGAGCAGGCGCAGGGTGTTGACGGCGTTGAAGCTCTGGGAGCCGCCCGAGACCTGCATGACCGCCAGGGTGCGCCCCTGCGTCGGTCGCATCCCGCCCATGTTCAGCGGCAGGTGGTCGATCTGAAGCTTCATGATCGCCGAGATCTGGCCATGGCGTTCCGGGCTGCACCAGACCATGCCTTCGGACCACATGGCGTGCTCGCGCAGGGCGTGGACGGCCGGATGGTCGTCGCCGGCGACCTGATCGGTCAGGGGCAGGTCGGACGGATCGAAGATGCGCGTCTTGCACCCCATGACCTGCAACAGCCGCGCCGCCTCCTCGACGCACAGGCGCGAGAAGGACCGTTCGCGCAGGGAGCCGTAGAGCAGCAGGATGCGCGGCGCGGGATCGCCCGGACCCAGGCCCTGTGCGGGCGTCGCCGAAAGATAGGCCGGATCAAGCGCCGGCAGATGGTCGGGATCAGGCAGGGCGCGAAGGCGGCTCATCCGATCACGCGGCGTCCGTCGACGACGACTTCGCCGTCTTCCTTGGTGAAGGGCTTCAGTCCCTCTTGAGGCAGCAGATCTAGCACCGTCTCGGACGGGCGGCACAGTTTGACGCCCAAGGGGGAGACGACGATGGGGCGGTTCATCAGGATCGGATGCGCCGCGATGGCGTCCAGCAGCTGGTCGTCCGACAGGCTTGTGTCATCCAGGCCGAGGTCGGCGTAGGGCGTGCCCCTTTCGCGCAGGACATCGCGCACCGATCCGCCCATCCGCTCGACCAGTTGGGCCACCAGCGCGCGGCTGGGCGGGGTCTTCAGATACTCGATCACATGCGGCTCGATCCCGACGTGGCGGATCAGGGCCAGGGTGTTGCGCGACGTGCCGCAGGCGGGGTTGTGATAGATGACGACGTCCATTGGCCTCAGTCGCAGCAGGGGGCCAGTTCGGCCAGCAAAGGTTGGCAAAGCTCGGCGCGGCCCTGGCAGCAGTCCTTGAGCAGGAACAGCACGACCTCGCCCAGTCGATCCAGATCGGCGCGGTAGATGATCGACCGGCTGCGCCTCTGCGACGCAATCAGTCCGGCGCGCGACAGCACGCCCAGATGCGCCGACATCGTATTGGTCGGGACGGCGAGCCGGTCGGCGATCTCTCCGGCCGGCAGCCCGTCCGGCGCATGGCGGACCAGCAGCCGGAAGGCGTCCAGTCGCGTGGATTGCGCCAGGGCGGCAAGCGCGAGAATGGCGGGTTCCGATTCCATTATTCCAAGATACTGGAAATATGGTTTCGTGCAAGCTAGAGGGGGCGCTGCGGTCGTCGGTCGACCGGGATGGAGCCGCCCATGATCGTCGCCTTTCTGATCTTCGCGGTCACCATCACCCTGGTGATCTGGCAGCCGAGGGGGTTGCAGATCGGCTGGAGCGCGATGGGCGGCGCGGCGGCGGCGCTGTTGCTGGGCGTCGTCACCCTGGCCGACATCCCCGTGGTCTGGGACATCGTCTGGAACGCCACGGCGACCTTCGTCGCGATCATCATCATCAGCCTGTTGCTGGATGAGGCCGGCTTCTTCGAATGGGCGGCGCTGCATGTCGGGCGATGGGGCGGCGGCCATGGGCGCCGGCTGTTCGTCCTGTTCGTCCTGCTGGGCGCGGCGGTGTCGGCGGTCTTCGCCAACGACGGGGCGGCGCTGATCCTGACGCCCATCGTCATCGCCATGCTGCTGGCGCTCGGCTATGGCCCCAAGGCGACGCTGGCCTTCGTGATGGCGGCGGGCTTCATCGCCGACGCGGCCAGCCTGCCGCTGGTGGTGTCCAACCTGGTCAACATCGTCTCGGCCGACTTCTTCGACATCGGCTTCGACCGCTATGCGGCGGTCATGGCGCCGGTGAACCTGGCGAGCATCGCGGCGACGCTGATGGTGCTGTTTGTGGTGTTCGGGCGCGATATTCCCAAGGCCTATGACGTGGAGCGGTTAGCCGCGCCGTCCAGCGCGATCAAGGACCGGGCGACCTTCCTCTGGGGCTGGATCATCCTGGCGTTTCTGCTGATCGGCTTCTTCGTGCTGGAGCCGCGAGGGGTGCCGGTGTCCGCCGTCGCCGCGACGGGGGCGGTCGTCCTGCTCTTCGTGGCGGGGCGCGGCGCGGTCATCAGCACGACGAAGGTGCTGCGCGAGGCGCCGTGGCAGGTCGTGATCTTCTCTCTGGGGATGTATCTGGTCGTCTATGGGTTGGGCAATGCCGGTCTGACACGCCAGATCGCGGGCCTGCTGGACGGATTCGCACAGGGCGGGGTCTGGGGCGCGGCCTTCGGAACCGGGTTCCTGACCGCCTTCCTGTCGGCCATCGCCAACAATATGCCGACGGTCCTGATCGGCGCCCTGTCGATCGACGCCTCGGGCGCGACGGGCGCGGCGAGGGAGGCGATGATCTACGCCAATGTCATCGGCAGCGACCTGGGGCCGAAGATGACGCCCATCGGCTCATTGGCCACATTGCTGTGGCTGCACGTCCTGGCGCGGAAGGGCGTGAAGATCGGTTGGGGCTATTATTTCAAGGTGGGCGTGGTGCTCACCCTGCCTGTCCTGGGCGTCGCCCTGGCGGCCCTGGCCTTACGCCTGAGCGTCTAGCGCCTTAGTCGTCCAGACGCCCGATCAGGAACAGGGCGCCGACGGCGGTCAGGGCGCCCAGGGTGAAGGCGGTGACGATGGCGCCGGTGGCGACGGCGGTGGAGACGGTGACCGGGCGGGCTTCGTACCACTCGACGATGTCGGCCTCGTGCAGGTCCTCGTCCATATAGCCTTCGGCTTCATAGATGGTGTCGTCGGCGGTCATGACTTTACGCTCCGTCTGTCTCGCCCGGATCAATACGCCCAATCGGTCGAGGTTCCACCCCCGCTGCCTATCGTGACAGGATGACGCTCTTCGTTTAGGACCGCCCGCTCAGGTTCAGAACGCTCAAAGACGATCCCATGGCCGGCCACTCGAAATTCAAGAACATCATGCACCGCAAGGGGCGCGCCGATGCGCAGCGCTCCAAGCTGTTCTCCAAACTGTCGCGCGACATCACCGTGGCGGCCAAGTCGGGCCTGCCCGATCCGGCGGCGAACCCGCGCCTGCGCCTGGCGGTCAACAACGCCAAGGCCGAAAGCCTGCCCAAGGACGTTATCCAGCGCGCGATCAACAAGGCCTCGGGCGGCGACGTCGATACGATGGAAGAGGTCCGCTACGAGGGCCGGGGGCCGGGCGGCGTGGGCATCATCGTCGAGGCCTTGACCGACAACCGCAACCGCGCGGCGTCCAACATCGGCGCGGCCTTCAAGAAGAACGGCGGCGCCCTGAGCGAGATGAACTCGGTCGCCTTCATGTGGGACAAGGTGGGCAAGATCACCTACGCCGCCGAGGCCGGTTCGGAAGACGCCGTGATGGAGGCCGCCATCGAGGCCGGCGCCCAGGACGTCGAGAGCGACCTGGTCAAGCCCGACATCTATGAGGATGCGCCGGGCCACACGATCTGGACCGCCTTCGAGGACCTGAACGACGTCGCCGAGGCCATGTCCAAGGTGCTGGGCGATCCCAAGTCCACCGCCATCGTCTGGAAGCCGCAGTCCGAAGTGCCGGTGACCGGTGAGGCCGTCGGCACCCTGTTCAAGCTGCTGGACGCGCTGGACGCCGAGGACGACGTGTCGGCGGTCTATTCCAACGAGGACATCTCCGACGAGGACGCGGCCAAGTACGCGGGCTGATCCCGAACGACCGCGAGTCGTTCGCACGGAACCGGGTCGTGCGCCGGGCGTAACGAGGCTTCACCGTTACGCCTGGAGCCCCCTATGGACATCACCCAGCTGATCCTCGACGACCATGCCGAACAGCGTCGGCTGTTTGCGATCATCGAACAGATCGACCCCAAGGACACCGATGCGCTGAGCGCCGTCTGGTCGCGGTTGTCGGCGTTCCTGGATGTGCACGCCGAGGCCGAGGAGCGGTTCTTCTATCCCGAGCTGCTGAAGCAGGGCGAGGGCGCCAACGACGCCGAGGACGGCACGGTCGAGGGCGAGACCGAGGACGCCATCGAGGACCACAACAAGCTGCGCGACGCCGTCAAGGCGGTCGAAAAGCACAAGGTCGGCACCAAGGCCTGGTTCGACGCCGTGGGCGAGGCGAACGTCGTCAACTCCAAACACATGGGCGAGGAAGAGCGGCAGGGGCTGACCGACTTCCGCATGAACGCCGACGTCGAGACGCGCCATGAGCTGGCGGTGAAGTTCGCCGCCTTCGAGGCCGAGTACATCACCGGCGTCAAGCCGGTGAACAAAGACCCCGAGACCTATATCGAAAAGCATGGCTGAGGCGGCCGCTGCGACCACGATGTCGCAGCATCGTCCGTCCAAGGAACATCCGCGCTCGGCCCGTCGTTGAGCGCGGATGAATCTGGGTAGTCTGGAAGGCGCCGTCCTGCCGATCCTCGGCGCGGTGATCGCGGGCGGGGTCATCGGCTTCGAGCGTGAATGGCGGGGCCGGGCGGCGGGCCTGAGAACGCATATCCTGGTCAGCCTGGCGTCGGCCCTGCTGATGCTGGCGGCCATGTCGCAGGCCGATTGGGCGTTTCGCGCCCTGCCCGACGAGAACATCGTCACAGACCCGACGCGGATGGCGCACGGCGTGCTGACGGGGATCGGGTTTCTGTGCGCAGGCGTGATCTTCCGCACCGGGTTTTCGATCCATGGGCTGACCACGGCGGCGTCGCTGTGGATCACCTCGGCGATCGGCATTCTGTTCGGGGCGGGCCTCTATGCGCTGGGGGCGGCGGCGACGGTGGTCACGGCGCTGATCCTGATCGGCTTGAGGCTGATCAATGGGCGTTTGCCCGCGCGCACGGTGGTAGACGCCGAAGTGTGCTGGGAACGGCGCGAGGCGTCGCCGGAGCCGGCGATCGAGGCGGCGCTGAAAGCCATCGATGCGGACGCGCGACACGATCGGTTCGAGCTGATCGATGGACAGACCGTTCGACGGACCTGGCGATTGAAGGCTGCCGAGGAAGGCCAGCTGAAGCAGCTGGCGGAGCAGCTGTGCGCCATACCGGGCGTGGTCGCCTACAGCCTGGACCCGCGCGACGACTGAAACCGTTCATTGCCCGATAACCCTCTTTGCGGCATGAGGGGAACGGATGGCGAACGAACCTGTCAGAATCATCGGCCTGGACCCCGGTCTGCGACGCACCGGCTGGGGGGTCGTCGTGTCGGATGGCGCGCGCCTGAGGTGGGTGGCGCACGGGGTGGTGGCCTCGCCCGAGACCGCGCCGTTCAGCGAGCGGCTGCTGCATCTGTTCGAGGCGCTGGGGACGATCTGCGCCGACCACGGCTGCGAGGAGGCGGCGGTGGAAGAGGTGTTCGTCAATGTGAACCCGTCCTCCACGCTGAAGCTGGGCCATGCGCGGGCGGCGGTGATGCTGGCGCCGGCCAAGGCGGGTCTGACGGTGGCGGAATATTCGCCGAACCTGATCAAGAAGGCGGTGGTGGGCGCAGGTCATGCCGACAAGAGCCAGATCGCCTTCATGGTCAAACGGCTGCTGCCGACCGCGGGCGAGGTGAAGGCGGATGCGGCTGACGCCCTGGCCGTCGCGATCACCCATGCGCAGCTCAGGAAGCATCGGATCCTCACCCGCATGGCGGGGGAGGGGGACCGCGAAGCGGTGGAGGGGGCGAACCCACGTACCGTGTCTGAGGTCACCCCCTCCACCACGACGCTAGGGCGTCGCGGTCCCCCTCCCCCGTATCGCTTCGCTTCACGGGGGAGGATCGCGTGATCGGGCGGTTGAGAGGCGTGCTGGCCGAGGTCGGCGAGGCGGAATGCCTGATCGACTGCGCGGGCGTGGGCTATGTCGTGTCGTGCGGGGCGCGGACGCTGGGGCGGCTGCCGGCGCCGGGCGACGAGGCGACGGTGCATGTCCATTCGCAGTGGAGCGAGGATTCGGGGCCGCGCCTGTATGGATTTCTGACGCGCGACGAGCGGCGGGCCTTCACGACCCTGCTGGCCATTCAGGGCGTGGGGCCCAAGGCGGCGCTGGCGGTGCTGGACGTCCTGCCGCCCGGCGAACTGGCGTCGGCGGTCGCGCGAGAGGACAAGGCGGCGGTGGCGCGGGCCAACGGCGTGGGGCCGAAGCTGGCGCTTCGGATCGTGACCGAGCTGAAGGGCAAGGCCTTGGGCGACGCCAGCTTTGCGCCCGTCGCACCCGGCATGCATGTCGAGATCGCACCGCCCGTCCCGTCCATCACCGGCGAGGCCGTGTCCGCCCTGCTTGGACTGGGCGTCGCCGAGGTCAATGCCCGCCGGGCCGTGGATCAGGCGTTGATCCGTCTGGGCGAAGAGGCGGAGCTGTCGGCGGTGATCCGCGCGGCGCTGCAGGAGTTGGGGCGGTGAGAAGGGAGTGGCGAGTGGCGAGTTGCGAGTGGCGAGTGAAGAGTGAGCCAGGAAGTGAGCGCAGGGGTGAGCGAGTCCGGAAGACCGCAGGCGCGCCGCCGCTCACCTCTTGCTCACGAGCACTTCTCACTTCTCGCCACTCGCCACCCGCCACTCGTCACTCGGGTCAGTCATGACCCGCGTCATCTCCCCCGAGGCCGAGACCGGCGAATCCTTCGATCGCGCGCTGCGGCCGCAGACGTTGTCGGAGTTCGTCGGCCAGTCGCAGGCCAAGGGTAATCTGAAGGTCTTCATCGATGCGGCGCGCGGGCGGGCCGAGGCGCTGGACCATGTGCTGCTGTTCGGACCGCCGGGACTGGGGAAGACGACGCTGGCGCAGATCGTGTCGCGCGAACTGGGCGTGGGGTTCCGGGCGACCTCCGGGCCGATCCTGGCCAAGGCGGGCGATCTGGCGGCGATCCTGACCAACCTTGAGCCGCGCGACGTCCTGTTCATCGACGAGATCCATCGCTTAAGCCCCCAGGTCGAGGAGATCCTGTATCCGGCCATGGAGGATCATGTGCTGGACCTGATCATCGGCGAGGGGCCGTCGGCGCGTTCGGTGCGGATCGACCTGGCGCCGTTCACGCTGGTGGGGGCGACGACGCGGGCGGGCCTGTTGGCTACGCCGCTGAGGGACCGGTTCGGCATTCCGCTGCGACTGGAGTTCTACACCCCCGACGAACTGACGGCGGTGGTGCGCGGCACGGCGCGCAAAATGGGCGCAGCCATCGACGAGGCCGGCGCGCGCGAGATCGCGTCGCGGGCGCGCGGCACGCCGCGCATCGCCGGGCGCCTGCTGCGTCGGGTGCGGGATTTCGCCTCGGCGGAAGGGGCCGAGACGATCTCGAAACTGGTGGCGGCACGGGCGTTGGCGCGGCTGGAGGTGGACGAGGCCGGGCTGGACAGCTTGGACCGGCGGTTCCTGAAGGCGTTGATCGAGAACTATGGCGGCGGGCCGGTCGGGATGGACACCTTGGCGGCCGCCATCGCCGAGGCGCGCGATGCGGTCGAGGACGTGATCGAACCCTATCTGCTGCAACAGGGCTTCATCATGCGCACCCCGCGCGGCCGCATGGCCTGCGCCAAGGCCTATGCACATCTGGGCCTCAGCGCGCCGGCGCAACCGGCCGCCGGCCCCGTGCCGGGCGACCTGTTCGAATAGGCGTTGCCAAGCGGGGCGGGCGGGGGTTTGCTGGGGGCGAACCGGAGCCGTCGTCCCATGATCCTGCGCACCCTGGCCGTGATGGCGTTTGCGGCCGGCCTGACCGGTCTGGCGCCGCCTGCGCGAGCAGAGGCCCCCGTCTTCACCGACAAGGCCTGTCCCAGTGATTGGCCGACGGGCTTGCGCGAGGTGCGGTGCGGGACCCTGACGGTGGACGAGGCGCGCGACGGCTCGGTCAGCGATCGACGCATCGACATCGCCGTCGTCATCTTCAAGGCCAGCGCGCCCTATAAGGACGCCGCGGGCCAAGCGCTGCCGCCGGTGGTGATGTTCCACGGCGGACCGGGCGGGGCCCTGACGCCGGGGGCGGGGCGGATGCTGGCGGCGCTTCGTCGCAATCCGGAGGCCTTTGCGGTGGATCAGGACGTGATCCTGTTCGACCAGCGGGGCGGCGGGGCGAGCAACCCGTCGATGGACTGTCCGGGCGTCGAACTGACTGATGCGGGGCCGCCGTCCGACAAGGACCGCGACGGGCTGATCGCCTGTCTGAAGGGGTATCAGGCGCAAGGCGTTGATCTGAACCAGTACAACGCCGCCGCCATCGCCGACGATGTGAAGGACATGGCCCAGGCCCTGGGTCTGGCCAAGATCGACCTGTGGGGCGGATCGTACGGGCCGCGCATCGAGGCGGCAGTCATCACCCAACAGCCCCAGATCGTGCGCGCCGCCGTGATGGACAGCCCCTGGCCGCCCGAGGGCAACTGGGCCGTCGGCACGCCCGAACAGGTCTCGGCGGCGGTGAAAATCATCCTGGCCAAATGCGCGGCCCAGGCGGCCTGCGCGGCGCAGCATCCGGACCTTCAGGCGCGGTTCGAGGCCGAGGCGCGCAAATGGCTGGTCGGTCCGGTGACGGGCAAGGACGGGCGCACCTTCACCGTCGACGACCTGTCGGCCTTTCTGATGGACACGACCTATAGCGCGGCGGGCGTGCGCAGCCTGCCGGTCGATCTGGACAAGATCATCGCCGGCGACCTGACGCCGGTCGCGGAGATCGCCGAAGACCGCACCTATTATTTCGAGGGTCAGCACATGGCCCATCTGTGCAAGGAGGAGCTGCCGTTCGAATCCAAGGCGCGGCTGGCGGCCGGGGCGGCGGGCGATCCGGTCGCCAAGGTGCTGGTCCCTTCGCTGTCGCGGCTGTTCGACGTCTGCGCGGCGGTGGGCGAACGGCCGGCGCTGCCGATCGAGAATCTGCCCGTCCAGACCGACATCCCGACCCTGTTCGTCGCCGCCGAGATCGATCCGGGCTGTCCGCCGCCGCTGACCGAGGCCGCCGCCAAGGGCTATTCGAACAGCCAGGTGGTGATTGTCACCAATGCGACCCACGGCGTCATCAACGCCAGCCCCTGCACGCGCAAGATGGCGCGCGACTTCCTGCGTGATCCATCCAAGCCGGTGGATCGGACCTGCCTGCCCGCCGCCGACACGCCGCTGGACTTCACCCTGGAAGCGCCCGCCGCATGAGGGTGATGCGCCATCGCAGCCCGCTTCAGCAGCGTCTGATGATCGCGGCGGCGCTGGTTCTGGTCCTGTGCGCGGTCGGCGTCTGGGTGCTGATGCAGCCGGCGAACACCCCGTCGCCCGAGCCGGCCGATGCGCGGGTGATGCGCCAGATCCGCACCCAGGCGGGGCGCGGCGCCGAGCTGCGCTACGCCGAGAACGGGCAAAGGCGATCGGTGTGCGGCTATGTCGGACGCGTCGCCGGCGGGCCGGCGGTGGGCTTCGTTTCCATCCCCAACCGCATCCTGTTCAGCGACGACCCCCTGCCGACCGAGTTCCGCGAAATGCGCCAAAGCTACTGCCCCGGCTTCATGGCCGCGCCGAACCGCCGGCCGTGATCCGTCGTCGGTTGAATGGGCCAACACTCGCCCTGATCGCACAGATCACGGCGACGGCGGCGATCAGCCTGCTGGCGATCCGGGCGGCCGGGACGGGGACGGCGTCGGTCGTGGTCCAGGGCGCGGCGTTTCTGATCGGGGCCGTTGCGCTATGGGCGGCGTCGTGGATGGCGCGGCCGGGCCGGGGTCCGGTGCTGATCTCGGCGGCGGCGATCCTGGTCGTCGCCGTCCTGATACTGGCGACGGGCGTGGAGATGCAGGGCGCGCATCGCTGGCTGGCGCTGGGGCCGGTTCTGATCCATCCCGCTTCGCTGCTGGGCGCCCCGCTGCTCTGGCTCGTGGCGCAGGATGCAGACGATATGTGGACGGCAGGCGTCGCCGCCCTGACGATCCTGACGTTCGGCCTCGGCTTCGACGGGGCCGCCAGCCTGGCCTTCGCGTTGGGGACGATCGGGCTGCTGGCGGCGGCGAGAGGGTCGTGGAAGACGCTGGCGCCGCTGGCGGCCCTGTCCTGGATTTTGGCGCTCTGGAGCCTGACGCGTTCGGAGGCGCTGCCGCGCGTTCCCTATGTCGAGGGTGTCGTGCCGACGGTTTGGGCCATGTCGCCGATCCTCGGCGTGGCGGCGGGCTTGGCGTTGGTCGTGCTGTCGGCCCCGTTGCTGTGGATGGGCTGGCGGGCGCGCGGCGTTGGAGCCGCCGTCGGTCTGGCCATGGCCGGATTCTGGATCGGTCTGTCGGCGGCCAATCTGCTGGGCGCCTATCCGGCGCCGGTGGTGGGATATGGCGCTTCGCCCGTGATCGGATGGCTTGTCGCGATCGGACTGGCTATGGCGTCTGCACGACGCACGAGGTTTCAGTGACCGCAATCTCCGACCAACCCACCGCCGGCCGTTTCGAGGGGCGCGATCACCTGTTGCCGGTGCGCGTCTATTACGAGGACACCGATTTCACCGGCCTGGTCTATCACGCCAACTATGTGCGCTATTTCGAGCGGGGGCGGTCCGATTTCCTGCGCGCCATCGGGGTGGGGCACGCCGATCTGCTGGAAGAGGCCGAGCCGCTGGCCTTCGTGGTGTCGGAGCTGAACATCAAATATCTGAAGCCCGCGCGGATCGATGACGCCCTGGTGGTGCGCACAGTCTACGAGCAGGTGAAGGGCGTGCGGCTGATCATCCGCCAGAGCGTGGAGCGGGCCGGCGAGGTGCTGTGCCGGGCGGAGGTGACGGCGGTGTGCATCCATCTGGACGGGCGGCCGCGACGGCCGTCGAAGGGTTTGGTCGAGAAGGTCACACCATGGCTGGCGGCCGGCGGGGCCGCCGACTAGGATCGCGCCAACGAGGGGGAAAACGTCATGGCCGCAGAAACCTACAAGATGTCCGCCAGCGCGGTGATCGTCACGATCCTGCTGTTCGTGCTGCTGATCGGCGGCGGGCTGGTGGGCTGTCCGTACTACAAGGTCTGGGAGCGCAAGATGGCGGGCCAGGCCGAGCTGCAATACCAGCAGGGCGCGCGCCAGGCCCTGATCGCGCAAGCCGCCGCAGAGGACGAGGCGGCGATCAAGCGGGCCGAGGCGGCGACGCGCCGGGTTCTGGGCTGGACCGATGCGGCCAAGCGCGGCTGCGCCGAACTGGGCCGGGCGGGCGATCGCCAGTGCGAGGAGCAACTGCTGAAGGACGCCGCCACCTATTCCATCGCCAAGGAAGGCCACGAGGGCGTCATCATCAGCGTCGGCGCCCCGGTCTCTGTCGCGGTCGATCCGAACGCGCGGCGGACGGCGTCCGAGTAACCCGCTGTTAACCCTTATGACGCGCCTGTCAGATGACGGGCGGACGGGTCGGGGCTAAACGGGCCGGACGCCACACAATGGTCACGTCCGCTCGGTCGAAGAGGGGACGTGACGATCCCGATTCCGCCCGGAGCGCCTGAATGACCACGCCTGTCGACGCCGCGATGATGAACCCGGTCGAGCTGTTCATGACCGCCGACTGGGTGGTCAAGAGCGTGATGATCGGGCTGGCCGCGGCCTCGATCTGGTCGTGGACGATCATCATCGACAAGGCGGTGAGGTTCACGGCGCTGAACAAGCGCGCCGACGACTTCGAAAAGTCGGTTCAGTCGGGCCGATCGCTGGAAGAGGTGGCGTCCCAGGCCGGACCCGAGCCGGACCACGCCCTGCCGCGCATGCTGGTGATCGCCCTGTCGGACTGGCGCGAGGCGCGTCAACGCGGGGCGTTGAACGAGCACCAGGGCGAGCTGCTGCTGGTGCGGATCGACAAGGCGATGAACAGCCTGATCTCGCGCGAGGGCCAGCGCATCGAGAACGGCCTGGGCGTGCTGTCGGTCGTGGCCACGGCCTCGCCCTTCATCGGCCTGTTCGGCACGGTGTGGGGTATCATGAATGCGTTCGGGCGGATCGCGGCGGCGGGCAACACCAATCTGACGACGGTGGCGCCGGCCATCGCGGAGGCCCTGTTCGCCACGGCTATTGGCTTGGCGGCGGCCATCCCGGCCTATATCGCCTACAACAAGTTCTCGATCGACGCGGGCAAGTTCACGGGGCGTCTGGAGGCCTTCGCCGACGACCTGCAGGCCGCCGTGGCGCGCCGACTGGGCAGCCCGTCGGCTCCGCCGCCTCCGCCCCCGCCGTCCAGCGACCTCAGCCTGAAGCGGGGCGTCTGAGCCATGGCCCTGGGCGGTGGTGGTGCGAGCGGCGGCGGGCGTCGGGGACGCAGGGGGCGTAAAGGGCCCCTGACCGAGATCAACGTCACGCCCTTGGTCGACGTGATGCTGGTGCTGCTGATCATCTTCATGATCTCGGCGCCCCTGCTGACGGTGGGCGTGCCGGTCGAACTGCCCAAGACCGAGGCCAGCGCGGTCGAGATCAAGTCCGAACCTCTGTCGGTCAGCATCGACCAGCAGGGTGCGATCTTCGTCGGCGACAGCGAGACGGCGTTCGACGCCCTGTCCACGCGCCTGTTGACCGAGGCCGGCGGCGCCGACAAGGCGGCGGAGCGGCCGGTGTTCGTGCGGGCCGACGGGCGCGCGCCCTATCAGGCCGTGGCGCGGGTGATGGCGCGGTTGAGCGCCTCGGGCTTCACCAAGCTGAACCTGATCACCGACACGGCGCCGGAGGCCTGAATCCTTTGCGTCGGCCGAGCCCCGCCATCCTCGGATCGCTCGCCCTGCACGCCGGGGTGGTCGCGCTCGCCTTCGTGATGGTGTCGCACAAGACGGACGAGGACGAGACGCCGCTGGTCGCCTCGGTGCCGGTGACCATTGTGTCGGAAGAGGTGATCCAGGCGGCGCCGGCGGACAATCCGCAGCCCGAACCCTCACCCGACGACGCCGCGACCGCCCCGGTGCAGCAGCCCGATCCGGTGCCGCCGACGCCCGAGCCGACGCCGCCGCAACCCCAGCCGCGCCCGACCCCGACGCCGCCGCGGCCCACGCCCCCGCGCCCGGCCCCGACGCCCACGCCGACGCCGAGACCCACGCCGACCCCGACGCCGCCGCGTCCGACGCCTCGACCCCAGCCGCCGACGCCTGCGCCGCCGACCAAGGCCCAGCCGACCCCGCGCCCGGCGACGCCCGCGCCCCCCCGCCCGGCGCCCCAGCGCACCGAGCCGAGCCTGGATCTGGACGCCCTGGCCGGACCGACGCGCCCGACCAACAATCGCGGCCGACCGGCGACGGGGCAGCAGGGGGCGGGCGCGGCGTCCCAGGCCACGGGCCCGCAGATCACGGCCATCTTCAATCAGGTCTATCCGAACTGGATCCTGCCCTGCGACATCCCCGGCGCGGACCAACTGCGCATCCAGGTCGAGCTGACCCTGTCGGCCGATGGGCGGATCACACGCGGGCCCAGCCTGATCAACGCCCAATCATCGAACGTCTATCGCGCCGCCGCCGACGGCGCCCTGCGCGCCCTGCGCCAGACCGCGCCCTTCGACGTGCCGCAGGGCTTCCCCGGCGGGGTCTATCGCCCGACTTTCAACACCGAACGGGCGTGCCGTAATCGCTAGGCGTGAGGCGGGGCTATAAGGTGAAGCGCATCGCGCCCGCCGATGACCGCCTGAGGCGTGAGGCGGCGGTCGAAAGTCGCTAAACGCCCACCGTTCGAAACCGCCAACCCCAACAGATAGGCATCTGTAACCTGCTCAGGCGTCGTGATCGCCGAACCATCGAAAACACTGGCGTCCGCCAGGCTGAGGGTATCCGGCCAGAACACATGTCCCGGCATGTCACGCAGAAGGTTTAGGGTGCCAATGACTTCGAAAGGGGTTCCGACCGGGTTGCGATAACGGCTGTTGCCGACGATGCGGACCAAGCCATTTTCAGTTATCGGACACGTCGCCCATGACGAGACGGCCTCACGCTGGAACCAGATATTGGCCGTGTCATGAAAGACGTGACGCGGATCGACAAGGGCGATCAGCACGTTCACGTCCAGCAGATAGGTCAAGGCAGCTCGTCGCGCAGCGCATTGACGTCTTCCAATGTAACCATTGGTCCTGGCCGATCAGGCAGGAGCGGGACACCGTCGCGAAACCGGACGGTCGTCGGCCGTTTTTGCAGCGCTTGTCGCGCCAGTTCGGACACGACTTCGCCGATTGTGCGATCCTGATGGACCGCGATGGCGCGTGCGGCGTTCAGCACGTCGTCGTCGATAGCGAGGGTGGTGCGCATGGTCGTAAGATACTGCATCACGCATCACGCATCAATGATTGCGCGCGACCCGAATGTCGCCCCATTCCCCGTGAAGCTGGCGAAAGTCGAACGGCCCGGCGATAAGGGGCGGCGATCCTTCGAGACTTATGGGAGCATCTGATGCGTCTGAACCTTCTTCTGGCCTCCGTGGCGGCTGTCGCGATGGCGGCGCCCCTGACGACGGCGGCGCAGACGCCTCAGCAGAACCAGCCGGTCGAGGTCGAGATCGATCAAGGCGTGCTGCGCCCGCTTCAGATCGCGGTCGTGCCGTTCGCCGGGACGCACGGGTCGGACATCTCCAATGTCGTCAGCGCCAATCTGAAGCGATCGGGCTTCTTCGAGCCGCTGAACCCGTCCAGCTTCATCGAGACCGGCCTGACCCTGGCCAATGCGCCGAACTTTCCGCAGTGGACCCAGATCGGCGCGCAGGCGGTGCTGTACGGCGGGGTGACGACGCGCGGCGACGGGCGGCTGGACGTCGGCTTCCGCCTGTATGATCCCTACCGCCAGTGCCAGCTGGTCAGCTATCAGTTCACCGCGACCCAGGAGCAGTGGCGCCGGATCGCGCACAAGATTTCCGACGTCATCTATCAGCGCATGACCGGCGAGGCCGGCTTCTTCGATTCCCGCGTGATCTTCGTGTCCGAGGAGGGCACGCAGCTGAACCGGATCAACCGCCTGACCATCGCCGACCAGGACGGATTCAATCCGACCTATCTGACGCAGGGCGACGAGGTGATCATGTCGCCGCGCTTCTCGCTGTCGCAGCCGGACGAGATCACCTATGTGGCGCTGGGCAAGGATTACAGCCGCATCTACCTGTACAATCTGACGACCGGCCGGCGCGAGAGCCTGGGCGAGTTCGACGGTCAGGTGCTGGCGCCGCGTTTCTCCAACGACGGCAACAAGATTGCGTTTTCGATCATCCGGGGTGGCAACACCGACGTGTATGTGATGGATCTGCGCAGCCGCCAGATCACGCGCCTGACCAGTGACCCGGGCATCGACACCTCGCCGTCGTTCAGCCCGGACGGCAGCCAGATCGTCTTCACCTCGGACCGTTCGGGGTCGGCGCGCCTGTATGTCATGCGGTCGGACGGATCGGGGCAGCGGCCGATCTCGCGCGGCGGCGGCATCTATACGGCCCCGTCTTGGAGCCCGACCGGCAATCTGATCGCCTTCACCAAACAGGGCGGCGGCCGGTTCTCGACCGGGGTGATGAACGCCGACGGCTCCGGCGAGCGCATCCTGTCCTCCAGCTATTTCGAGGAGGGCCCGAACTGGGCGCCGAACGGCCGATACGTGATGTTCGCGCGCCAGACGCCGGGCGGCGACACGCGTCTGTGGACCGTGGACCTGTCGGGGCGCGTGGTGTCGCAGGCGGGCTACAACGGACGCGGGACCGACCCGGCCTGGTCGCCGCTGCTAGACCGTGGCCCGAGCAATCTGGGCGTAAACCAGGGCGCCGACAGCTGCCCCGCCTAAACGCCGCACCGACACCGTCGGAGCCTTAAAGCTCAACTGTGCGTTATCGCCTCTGGCGTCGAAAAATCGGCCGAGGCAGACAGTAAAGCCAAGCTTGAGGCCCGACCCTTGCCAGAAACGACACGTCAGGAGACGACCCCATGAAGACTTCCCGCATTCTCAAACTGGCGATGGTCGGCTGCGCCGTCGCCGCCATGGCGGCCTGCACCCGAAAACCTCCGGTCGAGACCGGCGTGCCCGGTCCAAACGACGGCACGACGCAACCGACGGGGCCGGCCTATCCGACCGCGCCCACCGGCCCGGTGACCGGCGGAAACATGGGTTCGGCCGCTCCGGGCACCGAACAGGACTTCGTCGTCAACGTCGGCGACCGCATCTATTTCGACCTGGATTCCTATGAGGTTCGTCCCGAGGCCATGCCGCGCCTGGACGCCCAGGCTCAGTGGCTGCAGCGCTATCCGTCCGTGACGGTCCGCATCGAAGGCAACGCCGACGAACGCGGTACGCGCGAATACAATCTGGCGCTGGGCGCCCGCCGTGCGGAATCGGTGCGCACCTATCTGATCAACCGGGGCATCCCGGCCGGCCGGATCGACACCATCAGCTTCGGCAAGGAGCGGCCGATCGCGGAAGGTTCGAACGAGGACGCCTTCGCCCGCAACCGCAACGCCCACACCGCCATCGTCTCGGGCGCGCCGCGCTGACGACCGGCTGATCGGTTGATTTGAAGGAGGCGCCGGCCGCAGGGTGGGCGCCTCTTTTCGTTTCGGCGCTTGTCCTGACGCCGGGCGGACGGCAGATACGTCGCCACAGGGATCGGGGGATCAGCGAATGGACATCGAAGGGGCGGGCGCCGTCGTCACGAGCGGACTGGTCGCAGGCGCGATCGAAAAGCCGACGGGCAAGGCGGGCGAGGATCATGCCCACGGCGTCTGTTCCGACTGCGGGGCCGAAACGAGCGGCAACTTCTGCGCAAACTGCGGCCAGCCGACCCATGTCCATCGCAGCCTTCTGCACCTGGGCGAAGAGCTGCTGCACGGCGTCATGCATTTCGACGCCCGTATCTGGCGCACCCTGCCGCTGCTGTGGCTGAACCCCGGCCGACTGACGCGCGAATGGGTCGAGGGCAAACGCACGCGGTACGTCTCGCCGCTGGCGATCTTCCTGTTCACCCTGTTCGTGATGTTTTTCGCGCTCAGCTTCATGCCGCATCCGGAATCCAACACCGAGAGCGCAGATATGGCCGAACGGATCGCGTCTCAGCGCGTCGGTCTGGCCGAGGCCGAAAAGGCCTTAATCCAGATGCGGGCGGAAAGCGGCGCCCAGCCGGACCCGACGATGCAGATGGCGATCAACGCCGGACAGAAGCTGGTCGACGATCGCCGCACCGCCCTGGCCCGGCTGGAGGTTGAGCAGCGCGACGGCCGCGCCGACGGGTTGAAGCCCGGCAGCTGGCAGGCCAGCATCAAAGACATGGCGACCGGCGAAAGCGGCGAGACCAAGCTGAAGGTCGCGGGCAAGGACGCCGAGAAGGAAGGCCACGGGATCGGCGCCACGGTGCTGAAGAAGCTGCAGAACCCGGACCTGGCGCTCTATAAGTTGCAGCAGACGATGTACAAGTTCGCCTTCCTGCTGGTGCCCTTGTCCATCCCGTTCGTGGCCCTGCTGTTCCTGTGGAAGCGCGGCTTCACCCTGTACGACCACGGGGTGTTCGTTCTGTATTCGCTGACTTTCATGGCCATGCTGCTGATGCTGATGGTGGTGTCGGCGACGATCGCCGGGTGGCTGGGCGGCATCGTCATTCCGCTGGGTCTGCTGGCCGTACCCGTTCATGTGTTCGCCCAGATGAAGGGCGCCTATTCGCTATCGTGGTTCTCGGCCCTGTGGCGGACCATGGCCTTGTTGGTGTTCTGCAACATCGTGGTCGGCCTGTTCGTCACGGCCATCGTCTATCTGGGTCTCGGCCACTAGCTCGGCCTTGCGGCGGCCCCAAATCGGTGAAAGCTAGACGCATGACCAAGCTCTCGATCTCTCGCGTTCATCTGCTCGCCGCCGCCGCCCTCGGGGTTGTCCTGATCGGGGGCGGCGCGGTCGCCCAGCAGGCCCAGCCCAACATCATGGAGCGGACACAGTGGGACAACCGCCGCCTGGACCAGTTGGACCGCAATGTGCGGCGGCTTGAGCGCGCCCTGACCCAGAGAAACGCCGCCGGCCAGCCCGTGCTGGTCGAGCCGGACCCCGAGGTGGTGACGCTGCAGGGGCAGTTCGCCCTGATGGACCGACGCCTCGGCGACCTGGAGGCCACGGTGCGCCGGATCAACGGCGACAACGAGCGGCTGACCTTCCAGCTGGACGAGGCCACGCGCGAGAACGAGACGCTGAAGACGCGTCTGGCGGACGCCGAGGCCCGGTTGCAGAAGCTGGAGACCCAGGCCGAACTGAATGCGCCGATCGAGGCGACCTCGCCGACCGGCGATGCGACGCGGGATCTTGCGGCGGCGGTGGCCCTGCTGACGACCGACAAGCCGCGCGGCGAGCGGGCGCTGGAAACGGTGATCGCGGCCTGGCCCGATACGCCGCAGTCGCGCGAGGCCAACTCGCGCCTGGGCGACCTGCGGGTCGCGGCGAACGACAAGGCGGGGGCGGTGCCCTATTACGCCGCCGCGCTGAAGGACTGGCCGCGCATCGGCTGGGCGGCGGATACGACGCTGAAACTGGCAGACGCCCTGTTCGCGACGCAGAGGAAGCCGCAAGGGTGCGCGGCCCTGGCGGAGTTCACGCGCCGCTATGCGCCCGCCGCCTCTGACCCGCAAAAGGCGCGGGCGGCCCAGCTGAAGACGACGGGTTCCTGCGCCTGACGCCCAGCCCAGCGATTGGGGACGATCTGACGGCGCGAGCATTCGCGCGGCTGGATGCGCGACTGACGCGGGAAACGGGCCGGCCGCTGGCGCTGGCCCTGTCGGGGGGCGGAGACTCCATCGCCCTGTTGCGGCTGACGACGGACTGGGCGCGGACGCGCGGGCGTTCGGTGCTGGCCCTGACCGTCGATCATCGGCTGAATGCGGACAGCGGCCGCTGGACCGACTTTGCGGCCGGGGCGGCGCGGGACGCCGGAGCCGACTGGCGCGGATTGGGCTGGGACGGGGACAAGCCCGCGACCGGTCTGACGGCGGCGGCGCGGGCGGCGCGCCATGGACTGATTGCGGATGCGGCGCGCGAGGCGGGGGCGTCGGTCGTCCTGTTCGCCCATACCGCCGACGACATCGCCGAGGCCGATCTGATGCGGAGCGAAGGTTCCACCCTGGGGCGGGTGCGCGAATGGTCGCCGTCGCCGGCCTGGCCCGAGGGTCGAGGCCTGATGCTGTTGCGGCCGCTGCTGGGCGAGCGGCGGGCGGGGTTGCGGGATTGGCTGCCCGGGCAGGGGGCGGACTGGATCGAGGATCCGGCCAACGCCGATCCGAGGTTCGGGCGCAGCCGGGCGCGGCAGGTACTGGCGGGCGCGGCGCCCCGGTCGATCGATCAGGCGCCGTCGAAAACCGGCGCGCGGCCAACGATGAACGGCGAGGCCATGGCTCGTGTCGACCGCGACGTGGGCGCGCGGGCGCTGGCGGCGGCCCTGGTCTGCGTCGGCGGCGGATCGACGCCGCCTCGGGGAGCGCGGCTTGAAGCCCTGATAGCGCGGCTGAAGGCGGGTGAGGATTTCGCAGCGACCCTGTGCGGGGCGCGCATTGAGGCTGTCGGCGCTACGGCGCGGTTGATGCGCGAGGCCGGCGAGCTGCGCAGACGAGACATTTCGCCGCTGGCGCTGACGCCCGGCGTCGAGGCGGTTTGGGATGGGCGGTTCGTCTTTTGCGCCCATCGTGCCGGCTGGTCCGTCGTTCCGGCGCGGGGGCGGTTGGCCAGCCTGTCGGACGCCGACAGGGCCGAGATCAATCGGCTGCCGGCGGCGACGCGCGGGGCCTGGCCTGTGTTGATCAGGGACGACGCGATGGCCCCGGTTCTTGCAGGCGAAGGGGTCGAACGGCGCGGCCTTGTCGCGGAACGGCTCAGGCTGGCGCTGGACGAAACGACGCACGAAGACGACCTGATTTCCGCCACCCGATAGCGTAACGCTGATTAAGCCCCTATTTTCCCAGACAGACACATCCAGACCGTCGATCCCACCCGGGTCGCGGACGACCGAGGACCTCAATGAACCTGCGTAATCTGGCGATCACCGGCGTGATCATTCTGGCGTTGCTGGCGGGCTATGCGGCGCTGTCGCAGGGCGGCGCCATGAACGGCGTGACGGGCCAGCCGGCCGGCAAGCCCGAGGCCATCAGCTATTCCCAGCTGGTGCAGCGCGTGAACGCGGGCGAGGTCAAACAGGTGACCATCCGCCTGGACAAGGTGAACGGCGAGCTGAAGAACGGCGAACGCTTCACCTCCACCACCGTCTATCCTAACGAACAACTGGTGGCCCAGATGCTGCAGGCGGGCGTCGAGATCGACGCCAAGTCGGGCGGCCAGTCGATCTGGATGAGCCTGCTGCTGGGCATCCTGCCGATCGCGCTGCTGATTGGGGTGTGGATCTTCTTCATGCGCCAGATGCAGGGCGGGGCGAAGGGCGCCATGGGCTTCGGCAAGTCCAAGGCCAAGCTGCTGACCGAGCACAAGGGCCGCAAGACCTTCGACGACGTCGCCGGCGTCGACGAGGCCAAGGACGAGTTGCAGGAGGTGGTCGACTTCCTGAAGGATCCGGGCAAGTTCCAGCGTCTGGGCGGCAAGATCCCCAAGGGCGCCCTGCTGGTCGGCCCTCCCGGCACCGGCAAGACGCTGCTGGCGCGCGCGGTCGCGGGCGAGGCGGGCGTGCCCTTCTTCTCGATCTCGGGTTCGGACTTCGTCGAGATGTTCGTCGGCGTCGGCGCCAGCCGCGTGCGCGACATGTTCGAACAGGCCAAGAAGAATGCGCCCTGCATCATCTTCATCGACGAGATCGACGCCGTTGGTCGTCATCGCGGCGCGGGTCTCGGCGGCGGCAATGACGAGCGCGAACAGACGCTGAACCAGCTGCTGGTCGAGATGGACGGCTTCGAGGCGTCCGAGAACATCATCCTGATCGCCGCGACCAACCGTCCCGACGTGCTGGACCCGGCCCTGCTGCGTCCCGGCCGTTTCGATCGCCAGGTGGTGGTGCCGAACCCCGACGTCTCGGGCCGCGAACGCATCCTGCGCGTCCACATGAAGGACGTGCCGCTGGCCGCCGACGTCAACGTCAAGACCATCTCGCGCGGCACGCCCGGCTTCTCGGGCGCCGATCTGGCCAATCTGGTCAACGAGGCCGCCCTGATGGCGGCGCGCAAGGACCGTCGCATGGTCACCCACCGGGACTTCGAAGACGCCAAGGACAAGGTGCTGATGGGCTCCGAACGTCGCTCCATGGCGATGAACGAGGAAGAAAAGCGCCTGACCGCCTATCACGAGGCCGGTCACGCCATCGTCGCCATGAACGTCAAGGCGGCCGACCCGGTGCACAAGGCGACCATCGTGCCCCGCGGCCGCGCTTTGGGCATGGTGATGCAGTTGCCGGAAGGCGACCGCTATTCGATGAAATACCAGCAGATGATCGACCGGATCGCCATCATGGCGGGCGGCCGCGTCGCCGAGGAGCTGATCTTCGGGCCGGAGAACATCACCTCGGGCGCCAGCTCGGACATCGAACAGGCGACCAAGCTGGCAAGGGCCATGGTCACCCGCTGGGGCTTCTCGGACAAGCTGGGCACGGTGGCTTACGGCGAGAACCAGGAAGAGGTCTTCCTGGGCCACTCGGTTGCCCGCAGCCAGAACATCTCCGAAGAGACGGCGCGCACCATCGATGAGGAAGTGCGTCGCCTGGTGACCTCGGGCTGGGACGAGGCGCGCACGATCCTGACCACCAAGGCCGAGGATCACGAAAAGCTGTCTCAGGCCCTGCTGGAATACGAGACCCTGTCGGGCGAGGAGATCAAGGATCTGCTGGAGAAGGGCGTCGCGCCGAACCGCGACGAGAACAACTTCCCCAACGCCGGGCCTTCGGTCTCGGTGCCGGTGACGCCGGTGTCGGACGGCACGGACATCGAGGTCCCGGTCGCCGCCCCGGCCGCGACCAGCGTGCCGACGGTTCACTGAACCAAGGTTGATCCGAAGATGGACCCGCCGGGAGAGCGATCTCCCGGCGGGTTTTTCTTTGGGGGTCTCGCGAGTAGGTCAATGCCAGACCTCTCGGGCCGTCATCCTCGGGCTTGACCCGAGGATCGGATGCGGATCGGGTCCTGCGCCGCCATTGATGTAGCAAGGCGGAAGGTCCGGCCCTCGGGTCAAGCCCGAGGGTGACGGCCCGTGTGTTGACGAACAAGTTTGAATATCAAACAAGTCTGTGAGATATGGCGGTCTCGATTTTGGAGAGGGACGTCATGTCGGTATCGAAGTTGGGGCAGGCCGAACGGCTGCATGGGCTGGATGCGTTGCGCGCCGGGGCGCTGCTGCTGGGGGTGGTGCTTCACGCCAGCCTGTCCTTCGTCCCGCAGCAGATCTGGATTGTGGCGGACGACAGCCGGTCGATCGGCGCGGCCTGGCTGTTCTTCGCCATCCATCTGTTTCGCATGACGGCCTTCTTCCTGATCGCCGGCCTGTTCGCGCGCAGGATGCTGGCGCGGCGAGGCTGGGTCGCCTTCGCCAAGGATCGGGTGGTGCGGATCGCCGGGCCGCTGGCGGCCTTCTGGCTTCCCGTGATGGCAGGGATCGTCACGGCCCTGGTCTGGACCGCTCATGCCAATGTTCTGGTGACGCCCGGCGCGCCGCCGCCTCCGCCGCCGACCTATGACTGGACCAACTTTCCGCTGACCCACCTGTGGTTCTTGTGGGTGCTGACCCTGTTCTACGTCGTCGTCCTGATCGTGCGGGCCGTGCTCGGCGTTTTGGATCGCGCGGGTCGAGCGGGTCCGGTCGTGGACAGGATCACCGGCGCGCTGATCGGCCCCTGGACGCCCGCCGCGCTGGCCGCTCCGCTCGCCCTGACGCTGTGGCTGGATCCGAAGTGGATCGCTTTCTTCGCCGTGCCGACGCCGGACGCGGGCGTGATCCCGAACACCTCCGCCCTGGTCGGATTCGGCCTCGCCTTCGGCCTGGGCTTCGTGCTGGATCGGCGGAGAGATCTGTTGGGCCGTATCGCCAAGGCGTCGCCGCTGTTCCTGAGCGTGGCGTTGGTTTCGGGCGTCGCGGCCTATGTGCTGGCGGGCGGACCGAGCATCGCGCCGATGGGCGAACCGACGGCGAGCAAGGCCCTGGCCGCCGCCGTCACAGCCATTGCAGTCTATGCCTCGGCTCTGTCGGCCATGGGGCTGTGCCTGCGGTTCGCCTCGGGTCACAGTCCGGTTCGGCGCTACCTCTCCGACGCCTCCTACTGGATCTATATCGTGCACCTGCCGCTGGTCATGCTGGCCCAGGTCTGGGTGCAGGACTGGGCCGGGCCGTGGTGGGTGAAGCTGATCGGCGTGTCGGCGGGCGTCTTCGCCGTGTGCCTGGCGTCCTACGAACTGCTGATCCGCCACAGCTTTATGGGGCGGTGGCTGAATGGCCGGCGCGTGCCGTGGCGTCGCGTCCAGACACCGGCGCAGCCTGTTACCGTCCCTGCCGAATAGCTTGCGAACACACGCTGACTGGTCCACCCCGGACCGGTCGGCAGTCCTGAGAGAATCGTCATGCCCGCCAAACCCCGTTTGCATTCGCCCGAGGACGACCTCGCCTTCATGCGCTCGATCGTCGAGAGCGGCGGCGGGCGTGTCCCGATGACGCTGGCGGCCTGCTACCTCGCCGGCGGCCTGCTCTACGGTTTCCAGTGCCTGTTCCATCTTGGACAGGCCTTTGGGGTGATCCGGTGGCCCGACCTGGCCAGCCTGGCCTTTGTGGTCGCCATCACTGGGACCTTCCTGTCGATCCTGACCTGGGCGATCCTTCGTGATCGCAAGGCCGGGGCGGGCGCCAGGGGGCCGCTGGCCTCGCGCGTCACCACCGCCCCCTTCAACGCGACCGGGATGGCCAACACTGCGGTGATCATCGTCTTCGCCGTCGGATCTTGGCGTGATCATGACTTCGGCGTGTGGCTCTACTATTCCGCCATCGTTTTCGCCCTTCAGGCTGCCGCCTGGTACGTCGCCTGGATGCTCAAGAAGACGGGCTGGATGCTGGCCGTCGCCGTCGGCGGGTGGGTGACGGCCGTAGCGCTGGGTTTGTTGGTGCGCCAACCGCTGTTCTATCTCGGCGTCTGCACCGTCGCGCTGTTTCTGTTGTTCGCCCTGCCGGGCTGGGTCTTGTACCGCGACGCCGCCGGATCGAGGGCCGACTGAGCATGGGACTGGCCGATCTCGGACGGATCGACGACGTGATTCACGGCCGGATGCGGCTGGGGATCATGGTCTATCTTGCCGACGTCGAGGCCGCCGACTTCACCGAACTGAAGACCGTGCTCGAGGCGACGCAGGGCAATCTGTCGGTCCACATCAAGAAGCTGGAGGAGGCGGGCTATGTCGCCGTGGCAAAGAGCTTCGTGAACAACAAGCCCCTGACCCGCGTGTCCATCACCCCCGCCGGCCGCAAGGCCTTCGCCGCCTATCTGGAGGCGCTGGGCGGCCTGATCGGGCGGTCGGCGTGACTGTGCGGGTGATGGGCATCGTCAATGTGACGCCCGACAGCTTCTCGGACGGGGGGCGGTGGGCGTCGACGCAGGCGGCGATCGATCAGGCCATGCGGCTGGTCGCGGACGGGGCCGATGTGCTCGATATCGGCGGGGAGAGCACCCGGCCGGGGGCCGAGCCGGTGGGCGAGGCGGAAGAGATCGCGCGGGTCGCGCCGGTCATCGCCGGCGTCCGCGCGCGCTGGGGCGGGGCGATCAGCATCGACACGATGAAGCCCGGCGTCGCGCGCGCCGCCGTCGCGGCCGGGGCGACGATGTGGAACGACGTGACGGCGCTGAGCCATGCGCCCGACAGTGCGGCGGTCGCGGCCGAGCTGGGGTGCGACGTGGTGCTGATGCACATGAAGGGCGAACCCCGCACGATGCAGGCGGACCCGCGCTATGACGACGTGGTGGGCGAAGTGCGGGATTATCTGCGCGGCCGGGCCGAGGCGGCGATGGCGGCGGGCGTGGCGCGCGAGCGGATTTGGCTGGATCCCGGCATCGGCTTCGGCAAGACCTTGGCGCACAATCTGGCGCTGACGGCGCGGTTGGGCGCGCTGGTCGATCTGGGCTTTCCGGTGCTGTACGCCGCCAGCCGCAAGCGCACGATCCAGGCCATCGATGCGACGGCGGTCGCGGCAACCGACCGGCTGGGCGGGTCGCTGGCCTTGGCGCTGGAAGGCGCGCGGCGCGGGGCGCGGATGGTGCGGGTCCACGACGTGCGCGAGACGGTGCAGGCGCTGAAGGTTCAGGCGGCGGTGAAGGCGGCGGATTGAAGGCCCGCGACGGACGGTCGCAGCCAGTGTAGAGGGCAGATCTGCAACAGCCCAGGTCCGCCCCATGCCCCTGACCGCCTATATCGCCCCCATCGTCATGCTGTGCCTGTCGAACGTCTTCATGACCTTCGCCTGGTACGGCCATCTGAAGTTCGATCACAAGCCGCTGTGGATCCTGGTGATCGCCAGCTGGGGCATCGCCTTCTTCGAATACTGGCTGGCGGTGCCAGCCAACAGGATCGGCATCCAGGTCTATTCTCCGGCCGAGCTGAAGACGATGCAGGAGGTGATCACCCTGTTGGTCTTCGCCGGCTTTTCGGTCCTGTATCTGGGCGAGAAGCTGACGGTGAACCATCTGGTCGGCTTCGCCTTCATCGCGTTGGGGGCCTTCTTCATCTTCAAGGGGCCTTTGGGGGGCTGATCGCGGCTTGCTCCGGACCGCGGCCTGTTCCATCTGGTCGCCATGTCCTGGGTGATGTCGATCAATCCGTGGGCGACGCTGGTCGTCGCCGGTCTGCTGGAGGTCCTGTGGGCCTCGGGCCTCAAGAATGTGGGCGTCAGCCGGCCGTGGACCTCGCTGGGGGTTCTGATAGCGCTGGCGGGCAGCATGATCCTGTTGTGGGTCGCCACGCAGAAGCTGCCGATCGGCACGGCCTATGCGGTGTGGACCGGCATCGGGGCGGTGGGCGCGGCGGTGGTCGGCATCCTGGTCTACGGCGAGCCGGCGACGGCGGTCAGGGCCGTGTGCATCCTGCTGATCGTGGCGGGCATCGTCGGACTGAAACTGTTTTCGGGAGCGGCGGCATGAGCGTGCTTTATCAAGGACGCGTCCTGATCCTGGCCGGGTCGGACAGCGGCGGCGGCGCGGGCGTCCAGGCCGACATCAAGGCCGTGACCATGATGGGCGGGTTCGCGGCGACCGCCATCACGGCCATCACGGTGCAGAACACCCTGGGGGTCCACGGGGTCCATCCGCTGCCGTTCGATTTGATCGCGGCCCAGGCGCGGGCGGTGCTGGAGGACATCGGGACCGACGCGGTCAAGACCGGCATGCTGGGTTCGGTCGAGGTGGTCGAGACGGTCGCGGCCCTGCTGGACGAGGCGGACGCCCCAGCGGTGGTCGATCCGGTCATGGTAGCCAAGGGCGGCCATTCCCTGTTGCCCGATGCGGCGGTCGAGGCGGTGAAGCGGCTGATGATCCCGCGCGCGGCCCTGCTGACGCCCAATGCGTCGGAGGCCGAGGCCCTGACGGGGTTCGCGGTTCACGACCTGGACGGCCAGAGGCGGGCGGGCGAGGCGCTGCTGGCCCTGGGGGCGCGGGCGGTGCTGATGAAGGGCGGGCATGTGTCGGGGCCGACGGTGATCGACCTGCTGATGACCGCAGACGGCGAGACGGTGCTGGAGGCCGAGCGGATCGACACCCGCCACACCCACGGCACCGGCTGCACTCTCGCGAGTGCGTGTGCGGCCGGGCTGGCGATGGGGCGGCCACTGGAGGTCGCGGTGGCCGAGGCCTGGGCCTATGTCGGCGAGGCGATCCGCCGGGCGCCGGGCCTGGGCGGCGGGCATGGACCGCTGGATCACGGCTGGCCGGTGCGGGGATGAGCGATCTCCACAAGGAACTGGCCGCCCTCGTGCGCGCCGACGCCGGCCTGATGCACGTCCTGACGACCGTCAGGGCGCTGGACCTGCCCGACTGGCGGCTGGTGTCGGGGGCGGTCTATCAGGCGGCGTGGAACGCCCGGACGGGGCGGCCGGCGGGCTATGGGATCAAGGACTACGACCTGGCCTATTTCGACGCGTCGGACCTGTCCTACGAGGCCGAGGACGTCGTCATCAAACGCGTCGCCGCCGCCTTCGACGAACCGGTCCGCAGCCAAGTCGAGGTCCGCAACCAGGCGCGGGTGCACCTGTGGTTTCAGAACCGGTTCGGCGAACCCTATGAGCCGCTGGGATCGACGGACGAGGCGCTGGAGCGGTTCGTGGCGCCGACCTTTGCGGTCGGGGTGCGGCTGGAGGCGGATGACGCCATCAGCATCGCCGCGCCGTTCGGCCTGGAGGACGTGTTCGCCCTGACGGTCCGGCCCAATCCGAACCGGCCGCTGGCCAGGGGCTGGACCCGGACCATCGAGAATGCGCGCGGTCGCTGGCCCGAGCTGACGGTGATCGAACCCTAGAAGGGCCCGTGCTTGCCGTTCGAGGAGAACTCGGGCGGGGCGGCCTTGTGCACATATTGTTCGGCGACCAGCCAGGCCTTGAAGGGGCGCAGGCACCCCAGGCACAGGGCGACCAGGATCGGCAGGGTCACCACCAGATGCACCCAGATCGGCGGGTGGACGGTGAAGTCGAACACCATCAGCAGGATCATCCCCACCACCCCGACGGCCGTCATGACGAAGAAGGCCGGGCCGTCCGCCGGATCGGCGAAGGCGTAGCTGAGGCCGCATTCGGGACATTCCGTCTGCAGCGTCAGATAGCCTTTGAACAGCGGTCCCTTGCCGCAGCGGGGGCAGCGACAGGCCAGGCCGGTCTTCAGGGTGCTGAGGCGCGGATAATCGGTCATGGGACGACTATGGGCGCTTAAAACGGCGCTGTCGCGTGGACCGGTTGTCCTAATCGCCGGGCGGCGCGACTTTGGACGGCGGGGCGACAAAAACACCGTCTATTTCGTCTAATTCGTCTGATCTCGGGGGCGGCTTCAGGTCGTCGAGCGCCTCGAGGCGGGCCATCAGGGCGTCGCGGCCGGCGTAGTCGCCGCGTTTGAGGGCGCAGGCTTCGCGGGCGATCTGGCCGACCTGTTCGGCGACGGCGGCGGCGCGTTCGCCCAGGTCGGGTTCCCTGGGTTGGGCCGGGGGCCTGGCAGGCGGCGGCGGCGCGGGCGGGGAAGGGGGCGGGGCGGCCGCCATGCGGGTCAGGTCTGCGTGCAGCCGCACCCAGCGCGCGGCCTCCAGCGCGCGCCCGGCCTGAAGCGCCCGGTTCAGCCGCACCAGGGCGTGGGCCGCCATGGCCCCATAGTCGGGCAAACCGTCGGCCGTCTCGGCCGCGAGGTCGATGGGTTCGCGAAGCGGATCGGGCTGATCCTCGCGCCGCCAGCCCGCGTCCCTGGCGCGGGCGCGAAAGGTGCTGACCGCCATGCCATAGACGGCGCTGACCTCCTCGGCCGTGGAGCCGGCCAGGTAGGCCGTGCCCGCCGCCTCCCACGCCTCTTTGGACAGGCGGCGATAGGCCCGGTTCTGCACCCGGTCGGCCGCGCGCGCGGCGGGGTCCGAGGTGACCAGATCGGGCAGCCGCAACAGATGCATCGGCAGGCCGTGCGCGCGCCAGAAGGCCGCCTCGGTCTCGGGCGAGGAATCGTGATGCAGGGCGTCGCGATACGTCTGCTCCAGACCCGCCCCGCGCAGGATGCGGATCTGATCCAGCGCCTGCTGGGTCATCGCATCGTAAAACGGATCGCGCGGCCCCTCGAACCCGCCGTCGTCATAGCTGTGGTCGTCGTCCATCCCATCCTCGGCCTGTCGCCCGCGCCCGACACAGGACGCGCCGCCAGACTAAGGGCGCCCCGAGGTGTGATAGGGTAGAGGGGGTCGATTTCGCGAAAGGCGAGGGATTTCAACGGCCGGGGCAGGGACGTCGTGCATAGGTAGGGCGGCTAGCTGTGCATACCCAGCCTGTCGTCATTCTCCGGTGGGATGCTTTTCTTTCGTCATTCCGGGCGAACCCTCGCGAAAGCGGGGGGAAGACCCGGAACCCAGCGGCGCGTGAGAGCGCGAACCTGTCGCGGACGAGGCGCCAGAAATCCTGCGGCGTTGAGAGTTCGCCTGATGGCGCCGCTGGGTCCCCCGGTCTGCGCCGCGACGACGCGGCTTGCCGGAGGATGACGAAAGAGAATGAGCGCGGTTCCTCTCCCAACGGGAGAGGGAAGGCTTAAGCCCGCTTTTTCGGTTCAGGCGCGGCGTCGGCGGCGGTGACCAGATGCCCCTTCCAGCCGGGCGGCGGCAGGAACTTGCCGGACTTCTCCTCACGCGTGCCTTCGCGCGCGATCCGGGCGGCGTCGCGTCCGGCTTTCAGAACGGTTTCTCGGTCAAAGAGCATCTTCATTTCGGCCCCCAATCTAACAGTTCGAGGCCCTCGTCGCTACTCGCATAGACTTCCCACGCGTCCACCAGCGGTTTGTAGGTCGTCTCCAGATAGTCGAGGCTGAGCGCGAACCGGCGGCGCAGCGCAGCCTCGGGAATGCCGTGGCCGCCCTGGGCCACGCGGCGCGCCACGCGGGCGACGGAGAAGTCCGCCGAGGGCGGACGCAGATAGATCAGTTCAACCCGGTATCCGGCCGCCTTGAACCGGCGCAGGCGCGGGGCATGGGAGCGGGTGGCCAGGGTCGTCTCCAGCACCACGTCCGCCCGCTCGACGAACAGGGCGTCCAACCGCTCCAGCACCAGCCGCCCCGCCGCCAGATCGCGCGCAGCGCCTTCCCCCGCCAGACCGCGCGCGACCTCATCCGGGTTCACGAACCGAAACGCCTCCGCCCGCTGACGCAGGAAGCGGTTGATGAAGGTGGTCTTGCCGGCGCCGTTCGGTCCGGCGAGGAGGACGAGAGAGGGCATGGAATGTGGATGCAATCTGAGATAACAGGTGCACAATCCAAACGGGAGGCAGTGTTGAGCTTAGTCGATTTTACGAACTTTATGGGAACAAAGGGCGCGTTGCACGCTTGCTTTTACCATTTCACGGATGATCGTAATTTACCGAGCATCCGCGAGCACGGACTTTTGTCGATGGCGCGGCTTAGGCAGTCAGGTGTGATTGTCGCAGCTCCTGGCGGCAATGAATGGAGTTCGGAGGCTGACCGACGATCTGGCATGGATCAGTACGTCCATCTGTCGTTTTTGGACTCCCATCCAATGGAATATCTTGCCAAACAGGAGGGTCGTATAATCCAATCCAAACTGCTTAAGATTCGGCCGGACATCATTCACATGGATGGTGTTCGGGTAAGCTTGGAAGTATCTAATAAGGCTGGCGTAGTTATAAAACCGGCCGCAGATGCTTTGGACGACATTGATTTGGAAGTCATTTACACGAGAACGAACTGGAAAGACGAGGCTATCCAGAAACGCCTTAAAGCCGCAAGGCTACGCGAGATATTGGTTCCTGATCATGTCCCCGTCGAATACATAATGAATATAGGTTAATGGCCGAGAGACCAGTATTTGTTCCGAGCTTGAGGGGAAGGCGCCTTGTTATCGAGGTGCCTATCTCATTTACATGGCATCCCGGTATGGCTGCTTCTCAAAAGAAAAAGAACGTCGCGGCACTCCACGAAGCCGCAAGGGGGCGTGGCCTAAACAATATCTTGGAAGTTTCGAGCAAGTCAGATTTTGAAATCGGACGTCGATTGAGCGCGTTTCATCAAAGAATATCGGTTCGAGGTGAAATGGTTTCGTTAGAATCGGCATTTCAGGGAAGTAAAGTATTTGAAAATGGCGGTCCTTATACGGACATTATTGGCCTAGATCCTCGATCAGCAAAAACTGATGAGCGACTTAAGCAATCCGGTCGGCTTACAAAATTTCATCTAGAAGGCCGAGACTTTCCTATTAATCCTCCTACAGTATTTTATGACTGGCTTTATTTCATGGCCATATCTCCAGCAAGAGATTGGCTAAAAAGACTTTCCAAGCTTGATGGGTTTACAGACATAGAATTTAATCCTGAGCGCTCTGTGAACTGCCAGGCAAAATCCCTAGCTTTATTTGTCGCTTTGGAGAAAAGGGGGGATTTAGATGGGGCTCTGTCTTCATTTGAAAAGCTAAGAGAAATCGAAGCTGATTGCTTCGTTTAAATCACACCTTCACCTCCACCACCCCACCGCCGGCCCTGAACTTCGCGCTCATTTCGGCCATGCCGGCTTCGGCTTCCGACAGCGAACCGCCGGCGTCGTTTTGGGCGGCGGCGGCGTCGCGGATGTCCTGGCTGATCTTCATCGAGCAGAACTTGGGGCCGCACATGGAGCAGAAGTGGGCGGTCTTGTGGGCCTCCTTGGGCAGGGTGGCGTCGTGGTATTTACGGGCGGTTTCGGGGTCGAGGCCCAGGTTGAACTGATCCTCCCAGCGGAACTCGAACCGGGCGCGTGACAGGGCGTCGTCGTGCAGGCGGGCGGCGGGGTGGCCCTTGGCCAGGTCGGCGGCGTGGGCGGCGATCTTGTAGGTGATGACGCCGTCCTTGACGTCCTGACGATCCGGCAGGCCCAGGTGCTCCTTCGGCGTGACGTAGCAGAGCATGGCCGTGCCGAACCAGCCGATCATGGCCGCGCCAATCGCGGAGGTGATGTGGTCATAGCCCGGCGCGATGTCGGTGGTCAGCGGGCCAAGCGTATAGAAGGGCGCCTCGTGGCAGTGCTTCAGCTGCTCGTCCATGTTCTGTTTGATCTTGTGCATCGGCACATGGCCGGGGCCCTCGATCATGACCTGGCAGCCCTTGGCCCAGGCGATCTTGGTCAGTTCGCCAAGGGTGCGCAGCTCCGCGAACTGGGCCTCATCGTTTGCATCAGCGATGGAGCCGGGGCGCAGGCCGTCGCCCAGGCTGAATGACACGTCATAGGCGCGCATGATGTCGCAGATGTCTTCGAAATGCTCGTAGAGGAAGCTCTCCTTGTGGTGGGCCAGGCACCATTTGGCCATGATGGAGCCGCCTCTGCTGACGATGCCCGTCACCCGCTTGGCCGTCATCGGCACGAAGGGCAGGCGCACGCCCGCGTGGATGGTGAAATAGTCCACGCCCTGTTCCGCCTGTTCGATCAGGGTGTCGCGGAAAACCTCCCAGGTCAGGTCCTCGGCGATGCCGTTCACCTTCTCTAGCGCCTGATAGATGGGCACGGTGCCGATGGGGACGGAACTGTTGCGGATGATCCAGTCGCGGATGTTGTGGATGTTGCGGCCCGTCGACAGGTCCATGACGTTGTCGGCGCCCCAGCGGGTGGCCCAGACCAGCTTGTCGACCTCGTCGTCGACGCTGCTGAGGACGGCCGAGTTGCCGATGTTCGCGTTGATCTTCACCAGGAAGTTGCGGCCGATGATCATCGGCTCGACCTCGGGGTGGTTGATGTTGTGCGGGATGATGGCGCGGCCGCGCGCGATCTCTTGCCGGACGAACTCGGGCGTCACGAAGTCGGGGATGCTGGCGCCGAAGTCCTCGCCGTCGCGGATGCAGGGGCTGTTCTGCTCGCGGCGCAGGTTCTCGCGGATGGCGACATATTCCATCTCGGGCGTGATGATGCCGGCCTGGGCATATTCGTACTGGGTGACCGGGCGGCCAGCGACGCCCTTGAAGACGCGGTGGTGGGAGGTGTCGAAGCGCGGGGCCAGGTGGCGGCCGGACGCATGGCCGTTGTCCTCGGGCTTGACCTCGCGCGGATTGGCGACCGGGGCGATGTCGCCGCGATCCCGCTGCCAGCTGGATTTGACGTGGGGCAGGCCGCGCTTGATGTCGATGGTCACGGTCGGGTCGGTGTAGGGGCCCGACGAGTCATAGATGGTCACCGGCGGCTCGTTGGCGCTCGGGTGGACGGCGACCTCGCGGAAGGGGACGCGGATGTCGGGGTAGAGTTCGCCGGCGACATAGACCTTGCGCGAGCCGGCCCGTTCGCCGGTCGGGATGGTCCCCGTCTCCTTCATCACCTGTTCGCGCGCGTCCTTCAACGCCAACTCGACGTTCGGTTCTTCGGGCAGGGCGGGCGGGGTGACTTGGATGTTCATGGCGGCCTCAAACGGTTTGAGGTCCGCCGACGTCGGGCGCGAGGGGTCCTGTGACGTCAGGACCGATAGCGTTACTCATCCCTTCGCCGGCATGACCCGGATCAGGTTCGACGGGTCAGAGGAGAAACCTCTATCTCAGCCGCTCGATTGCGACCCCCCGGAGAACGCCTGCAGGCTAACCCGCGTCGCGGCGGATGTCGAGTTGTCCGAAACCGCACATAAGTCGTTGTAGGCGCGGCGGATTTATTGGGATATGCGCAAAGCTTGGGCCGGATGCCGGCGTCGGCGGAGTGAAACGAGGATATGAGCCTGAACCTGGAACGCATCCTCTACACCAGCCGCGCGCGGGGCAACGCCGACAGCCTGATGATGCAGGTGGACATCCTGGCCACGTCGCAGCGGAACAATGCGCGCGACGACCTGACCGGCGCGCTGCTGATCCACGACGGACGATTCCTGCAGGTGCTGGAGGGCGCAGCCCAGGATCTGGACCGGCTGATGACGCGGCTGGCGGGCGATCCGCGCCATGACGAGGTGGTGGTGATCGAGCGCAAGCCGATCCCGGCGCGCGGCTTTTCCGGCTGGGCCATGGCCAGCGTGCGCGTGACCCCGGCGCTGGAGGAGACGCTGCGGGCCACGGTGGACGGCGCCGGCGCGCCCCAGCAGACGGTCGAGCGGATGCAGGACGCAGTGCTGGCCCAGGCGGCCTGAACGCGCTCTAGGGCGCCGACCAGCCCTTGACCGAGACGGCCGCCGCGCGCGGATCGGCGTCGAAGCGGAGGTAGGCCTTGGCGTGGCCGTGGCCGGGGACGTAGTCCAGGCTGGCGGTCGCGGTCTGGTCGCCCAGAACCCCTTCGATATCCACGGCGGCGGCGGTGTCGTCGCCGTCGTTCTGGACCCGGACGGTCGCGACCTGGCCTGCGGCGGTGACGTCCACGGCGACGATGCGGGCGCTGAGCGCGGGCGGGGCCGTGGGCTGGAGCGCCTCCCACACCACAATGCCGATGGCGGTCAGGGTGATGACGGCGCCGAGCAAGGCCATGCCCCATTGCAACAGAGGGCGGGTCGATGCGGCGGGCTTTTTCTTCGTGGGCATGGGGTCAGACCAACAGACGGGCGGCGGCGGCGCCGATGGCGGCGGGGAAGCCCAGGACGACCATGGTCTGGACCACGCCGGCGACGGCATGGCCGTCGGTGCGCCCGAACAGGAACAGGGTGAACAGGCTGACGGCCAGGGCGATGGCGTAGCCGGGCAGGGTGAAATGCAGGAAGGCCTTGATCGGATGATCGGCCTCTTCCTGACCGGCGAAGCCCGCCTTGAAGACGATCAGGTGGAGCAGAAGGATGGAGACGGCGATCAGGGCCAGGATGTGGGCGGGCGTCGCCTTGTAGGCGATCAGGATCATCTCTTCGGTCGGAGCGACATTCAGGGCGAAGAACAGGGCGCCGGCCGCCATGAGGAACAGTTCGCCGAAATAGGAAGCCTGATCCTCGTCGGTGTCGCCTCCGCCGTCGCCGCTGAGCTGACGCCGGGCCAGAAGCGCGCCCATGGCGCCGGGAATGGCCTGAAGCGCGACCATGCCCAGGCCCTCGCGCGGCGGCGCGTCCCATTCGACGACGCCGAACAGGATCAGCAGCACTGAGGCGGTAATGAAGCCGACGGCCAGGGCCACGGCGGTGTCCAGCGCATCGTTGACCGGCCCGCGCCGCTTGGAGAAGCCGGCGTAATAGGCCAGGCCGTACAGCAGCGGCAGGCCGGCGACGATGAAGGTCAGCAACCGCCAGCGGTCCATGATCACGCCCTGCGCCCACATCTCCATCGTCATCAACAGCGGGATGTTGAACACCAGTGCGCCGGCGAAGGCGCGGCCGAGATCGCGGACATATGCGCGCTCGCGTTGCAGATCAAAGAGCGGCGCGGCGGCGGTCATGCGGCGGCAACGCTTGGACACCGGCTTTGGCTCCCGGCGTCCGCCGCCACGGCGATCAATCCGGCCAGACCTGCATCAGGCGATCGATCGCGGCCTCGATCCGGGCCCACCCCTGGTCGTCCAGTTCAACGCCGGCGAACCGGCCCCGCGCATCAGCCGCCAGCGCCAGGTGCTGAACCGCCGCCAGAACGATGACGTTCAGCGCGACCGTGTCCCCCTCGGCGGGAAGAGCGATCTGAGGGCGACGCGCGGCCATCCAGTCCTGCATCACGCGCGACCGGGCCGCCTCCAGCCGTTGCAGAAGCGGCGTGTCCTGCGCGATCTCCCAGGCCAGCATCCGCAGAACCAGAGGTTGGGTGCGCAGGACATGCAGATAGGCCAGGACCGACTCGCGCATGAAGTCGCGATAGGTGCTCGCCGTGGACGGCGGCCGTTCCGCCAGAGCCTGGCCCAGCCAGATGTCTGCTCGTGCGGCCAGGCGTTCGACCACGCCGTCGAGATCGGTGAAATAGCGATAGATCAACTTGCGATCCACGGCCGCCTCGGCGGCCAGAGCCTGGACATTCAGCGCTGTCCAGCCGTCGCGGAGCAGAAGTCGGCGAGCGGCCTCGACAATGGCGGTTTCGGTCGCGGATCGATCGCGGGGGCGAGCCTTTGGGTATGCGGTTGACATGTCCCATGCATGAGACATATCCATATGTCCCACAAGCGGGACATATGGAGCGCCTGATGAGCGGCATGACGACGGTCCCCGCGATCCGGAACTGGCTGAGGCTGGAAAGCCTGGCGATCCTGGTGTTGTGCGTGGGGCTCTACGCCCGCATCGGCGCGCCCTGGTGGTTGTTCGCGGCGGCGTTTCTGGCGCCCGACCTGTCGTTCGCGGGCTATCTGTTCGGCGGCCGCATCGGGGCCTGGGCCTATAATCTGGCGCACAGCCAAGCGGGTCCGTTGGTGATGGGTCTGGCCGGTCTGTGGGCGGCTCCCACGCTGACCCCGCTGGCGCTGATCTGGGGCGCCCATGTCGGGTTCGACCGGATGCTGGGTTATGGGCTCAAGATCGGCGTGTCGTTCGACCAGACCCATCTGGGGCCCATCGGCAAGGCGGCCTCCGCAAAGGTGTGATCCAGTTGGGTGGCATCGGCAAAGGCCCGTCATCCGCCAGATCGTCCGACGGCCTTTGGCGGGGAGGAAGATCATGCCGGGCGCTTGTCGAACAGCGTTCAGGCGGCGTTCATTTGCAGTCAAGCTTAGTCGTGGCCTCTAGGGAGAGGGAACCATGGAACAGATCAAGACGAACGCCATCTTGGCGGTTCTGGCGTGTGCGGGACTGACGGCCTGCGCCTCGGTGGAGGTCGGCGGCGCGCCGATGGCCCTGTCGCCCGCCATGGCCGAGCAGGCGCGGATCGGCAGCGTCACAACCACGACCGGCTGGCTGGACGCCGAGGACGACTTCGCCGACACCTTCAACGACGAGGTGCTGAACGAAATGGGGCTGTGCGCCGGCGGCCGGCATCGGCTGAACCTGAGCATCCATGTCGAGGCGCTGAGCCGGGCGCCGCGCCTGGCCATTCTGGCCGGTGATCGCGCCGAACACCGGATGCGGGCGACGGCGGAACTTCGGGATCCGGCGCAGGGCGGTCAGGTGGTCGGGCGTTATCCGCTGGTCGTGACGGTGGATGCGGGGGCCGGGGTGCTGGACGCCTTGATGGACCGGCAGGCGGTCACGTCCCACGCCTTCGCTCAGGCCCTGTGCGACGCCGCCTTCGTCGCCCCGACGCGTGTGGCCGAGGCCGGCGCGCCGGGCTGAGGTCGGGCGGGCGAAGGGGCCGCCAGCTTGGGTCCGGCGCTTTTGAATGTCACGGGCGCGGGCTATCAAGACGGCGAACAGGAAACCGTCCCATGCATCTCGCCCGTTTCGCCCGCATCCGCCTGGCTCATCTGCCGACGCCGCTGGAGCCGCTGCCCCGCCTGTCGGAGGAGCTGGGTCTGGATTTGTGGATCAAGCGCGACGACTGCACCGGCCTGGCCGGCGGCGGCAACAAGACCCGCAAGCTGGAATTCCTGCTGGGCGCGGCGCTCGAAGCGGACGCCGACACCCTGGTGACGCAAGGGGCGGTGCAGTCCAACCATGTGCGCCAGACGGCGGCGGCGGCGGCGGCACACGGTCTGGCGTGCGAGATCATTCTGGAAGAGCGCACGGGGTCCAGGGCGACGGACTATGTCGGCAACGGCAACGTGCTGCTGGATCGGCTGTTTGGGGCCAACCTGCGCACCGTGCCGGGCGGGACGGACATGGTCGCCGAGCTGGAGAAGACGGCGGCCGAGGTGCGGGCGCGGGGCGGCAAGCCCTATGTCATTCCCGGCGGCGGATCGAACCCGGTCGGGGCTTTGGGCTATGTCGATTGCGCGCGCGAGATCGTGGTCCAGGCCGATGAGATGGATCTGGAGGTCCACCGGATCGTGACGGCGACGGGCAGCGCGGGCACCCATGCGGGCCTGGTCGCCGGGCTGGCGGTCATGGGGGCGGACATTCCCGTGCTGGGCGTCGGGGTGCGGGCGCCCAAGGACAAGCAGGAGGCGAACGTCTTCAAACTGGCCGAGGAGACGGCCGCCCTGCTGGGTCAGCCGGGACGAGTGACGCGAGAGCAGGTGGTCGCCGACTGCGACTATGTCGGCGAGGGCTATGGCCTGATCGACCAGGGGGTGATCGACGCCCTGACCCTGGCCGCGCGTCTGGACGGGATCGTGCTGGACCCGGTCTATTCCGGCAAGGCGATGAAGGGGCTGATCGCCCTGGCGCGGGCGGGGCAGTTCAAGGGCGAGACGGTGGTGTTCCTGCACACTGGCGGGGCGCAGGGGTTGTTCGGCTATCAGACCGAGATCGAAGGGGCGCTGTAGAGGCCGCGCGTCATGGACCCGCGCGAGGCGACGTTGGCGCTTCTGGCCGCCCGGTCCGAAAACGCCACCGTCTGCCCCAGCGAGGTCGCGAGGGCGGTCGCGGGCGAAGCCGGCGCGTGGCGCGAGGCGATGCCTGACGTTCACGCCGCGGTGGATGAACTGATGCGCGAAGGCGCGGTGCGACTGAGCTGGAAGGGGAGGCCGCTGGCGATGCGTGCCGGGCCCTATCGGATTGGGCGGGGCGGATAGGAGAGACGCCATGACCAGAACCGATTGGCTTCAGTTCCTGTCTTATTACGCGTGGGTCGGGATGCTGTTTCTCGTTTTCGGGCTGGTCGTCGTGGTCGTCACTGTCGTTGTCGAGAAGCGCGGCGCCGGGCGGGGAAAGGATCGGCAATAAGCCTCATCAATGACTCACAGGCGTTTGGTCCGCTTTCAGGCCAAGCGCTAACGTCGAGAACCGACCGTTAGCAGACGTCCGGCACGACCTTTTGCCGTCGGGAAGACGGTCACCATCTCGGCGTGCCAAGCATTCTGCTCTAGCGGCTTACCGAGAAAGGAATGGCCGGGCCGGGGACGACAAATAACTGGCCGGCTTGGGTGACGGTGATATGCGTCTGGAAATAGAACTGCCCCGTCGGGCTTCCGTTGTTCAAGACATTGATGCGGGCGCGATGGGCCACACCGTTCACTACGATCGTCCTGCCGATCAGATGGCGTTCTGGCGCCGCCCCAAGTTGGCCCTCCAAAATCGTACTGGCAGGCGCGCTAAGCGCGACCGTGAGGGTAGCTGCGTCCCGATAATCGACCTCCGAGTTCAGAAAAACGCGTTCTCCGATGCGGCCGCCGCCTTTGACAACGAAAGCGAACTGTCCGGCCAACCCTGACGGGCCTTCTTGGGCCACGCCACGCACCGCTTCTTCAGCGGTGACGTGACCCCCGTTTCTCATCCAGCCATAACGAGAGTCCTTGGTTGATCTGAACTGGGGTTGGCGGGGTTGGCAATAGGCCGGTCTGAGCAGCCATCAACCAGCGCAGCAGACCGGCCGCTCTGTCCGGTGAGCGCCTGTGCGTAGGCCTTCGGCGTCAACCATCCCAGCTTCGAGTGAGGCCGGGTTTCGTTGTAGTCGCGCCGCCAGGTTTCGAGGACAGCCCGGGCGTGCGGCAGCGATCGGAACAGCGTCTCATTCAGCAGCTCGTCGCGCAGCCGACCATTGAAGCTCTCGTTGAAGCCGTTCTGCTGAGGCTTGCCCGGCGCGATGTAATGCCAGCTCACGCCGGCGTCGTCGGCCCAGGCCAGGATGGCGTTGGACGTATATTCCGTGCCGTTGTCGCTGATGATCGTATCCGGGCGTCCCCGCCGCAGGATGATGGCGTCCAACTCGCGCGCCACCCGTCGCCCTGACAGCGAGGTGTCGGCGACGAGCCCGAGGCACTCGCGCGTGCAGTTGTCGATCACCGTCAGGATGCGGAAGCGCCGCCCGTCCGTCATCTGGTCGGAGACGAAGTCCAGCGACCAGCGCTGGTTCGCGACCAGGGGAATCTCCAGCGGACGCCGCGTGCCTATGGCGCGTTTGCGCCCGCCGCGCCGGCGCACCGTCAGCTTCTCCTCGCGATAGATCCGCTGGACGCGCTTCTTGTTGACCGCATGCCCCTCGCGCCGAAGCATCACGTGCAGGCGGCGATAGCCGAACCGCCGTCGCTCCTGGGCCAGGGCCTTCAGCCGATCCCGCAGGACGCCGTCGTCCGGTCGCGTCGCCTGATAGCGCACGCTCGTCCGATCCACGCCCAACACCCGGCAGGCCCGCCGTTCGCTCATCGCGTAGGCCGACTGCAGGTGCGCCGCCGCCTCTCGATGCGCAGCGGGCGTCACCACTTTTTTCCCAGCAGATCCTTCAGCGCGACGCTGTCCAGCATCGAGTCCACCAGCATCCGCTTCAGCTTGGCGTTCTCCTCTTCCAGCGCCTTCAGACGCCGGGCCTCTGACACGTCCATGCCGCCATACTTGGCCTTCCACTTGTAGAAGGTCGGTGAGCTCAGCCCGTGCTTCCTGCACAGGTCCGCCACCGGAACGCCGGCCTCCTGCTCGCGCAGGATCCCGATGATCTGCTCTTCCGTGAACCGTGATCGCTTCATTCTGTCCGTCCTTTCGAGGGGCGGACTCTAGCTATTCCTGGAGGAGTTTAAGGGGGTCACGTCAGCGGAATAGACTCGTGGGTCTGTGTATTCTGGACGGGTAGCTTGCGTGCTCACCTGAGAACCTGCCGAGGTCGCCGGCAGCGAGCCCCCGATGACTGCGCCGATAAGGCTCAGTGTATGGACTATGACTTTCATACGGCGATCTCTTGTGGCGGACCCGTGGGTCTCATGGGACTATCTCACAAACGGACCATCATTATCTTGATGCTGCTCCACTGGATGGCATGCCGTTCGCACTCGGAAACTGACCTCCATTCGATCCAGATCGGCAGCGTCGAAGGGAACGGCATAATTATCGTGGTTGTCGCGCCAGGCAAAACCGATAGCGCTAATCCGGGCTTCGATCTGTGTCACGGAGAAGCCCAGAGCAGCAGCGGTCGCCTTGGTTTGGCGGGCTTGTTCTTCCGCGAGCGCCTGTCTCGGGTCGCCGTTTTCAGGCGCGCCATAGGGATAGAACAACCTGACATGAAACTCCGCGCGAGGGTTTCCCACGTCAGCGCTCAAGAGGGATCGCATGGTGTCTGCGGCGGCGGCGGAAAGCTTTGCTGATCCGGTCTCAAACTCGATCGTGACGCTTCGGTTCTGAGCGTAGGGGAATGGACAATAGCTCAGGACCGCTGACGATAGCATGGCGACAAACATCAGGACTCCTCAGATGATCAGCCCTGGACGCCAGCGCGGATCCGGCGCGGCCGAGCGTCATCAGGCAGGTGAGCAACGCAAGTCGTCCCCCGTATTTGCGACACCGGCAACTCACGATGCCTTTGACAAGCCTGATGGACGTCCGAATCTACCCATGGCGGAACATGTGAGCGCCGCTTATGCGGAAGGGGCGGTGAGGCGACGGGCGCCGACGCCCGGATCGACTTCATCTGGAATCTCGATATGAGCAAAATCCTGGGCGTGATCGGCGGCATGGGACCGGCCGCGACGGTGGCGTTTCTGGCGCGGGTGCAGGCGCTGACGCCGGCGGACGGGGACGCCGATCATATCCGGGTGGTTATGGACCTGAACCCCCAGGTTCCCGATCGCAACACCCGGCCGGGCGAGGCCGAGGTGGTGCTGGGGCGGATGGCCGAGGGGCTGGCGGCGGCGGGGGCCGAGGTGATCGCCATGCCGTGCAACACCGCCCACGCCCAGGCGGGCGGAATCCGCGCGGCGTGCGAGGCGAAGGGCCTGGGCTTCATCGACATGATTGTGGCGACGGCGGACGCGGCGGCGGCCTCTGGAGTTAAGCGGATCGGCGTGCTGGCGACGCCGGGGGGCGAGCGGCTTTACACGCAGGCGCTGGCGGCGCGCGGACTCGAGACGGTGCTGCTGGAGGGCGCGGACCGCGAGGCCTTCATGGCGCTGGTCTATGGGGTCAAGCGCGGGGACGTCGGCGAGGCGGCGCGGGCAGGGATGTCGCGGCTGGCTCAGGCCCTGGCGGACGCGGGCGCGCATGGGCTGATCGCCGGCTGCACCGAGGTTCCGCTGTTGCTGAAGGCCGAGGATGCGCCGGTCCCGCCGACGGATTCGGCCGAGGTGCTGGCCCAGGCGTGCGTTAAGGCGTGTCGCTGAACGCATGAAAAAGGGGCTGGTGAACCCAGCCCCTTTCCACGCTGATCGGCGCGACCGTCAGTCCTGATAGACGTCGCCGGAGCCGGAGACGGTGCTGTTCAGGTTGGCGGGGCGGGTGGCCAGGGCCACATCGCCGGAGCCGGCGATGGCGACCTTGACGTCGCCGGTCGGGGCGATGCGGGCGTCGCCGGAGCCGGCGATGTCCACCCAGGCGTCGCGGGTCGCCAGGTCGCCCAGGGAGGCGTCGCCCGAGCCGGCGATGTCCAGCTTCAGCTCGTCGGTGCGACCCGAGGCGGTGACCTCGGCCGAGCCGGCGATGTCGACCGTCAGCGACGGCTGGTCATAGCCTGTGATCTGCAGGTCGCCCGAGCCCTTGGCGTTGAAGCGGTTCACCTTGGGCGCGGTGATGACGACCTTCAGCTCGTCGCGCTCGGAGCGGGCGGAGAAGCCGTCGTTGTCCCAGCCGAACACGACCCGCTCGTCGCCGTCGCCCAGATCGAGGCGGCCGTCGACCAGGCGGACCCGGTCGGTCAGACCCTTGGGCCCGGTGATGACGACGGTGTTCGCGTCACCCTGGACATAGTCGACGTCGATGCTGGAATCGACGGTCAGGGTCTCGCCTCCGGTCCAAGGCAGGGTGCGGGTGGTCAGGGGACCGAGGTCGTCGGTCCCGCCGCCCTTGACCCGCTCGAAGCGGATGGTCTCGCCGTCCTGGTCCTTGATGGTCCAGGTCCAGCCGTGGCGCTGGAGGTCGTGGCCGCCGATCGCCAGCGCGCCGCCGACGGTGACCAGGCACAGCACCAGGGCGGCGCCGGCGATGATGAACAGGGTGCGGATCATGCCGAGACTCCCGAGGTCGAGGTGGATTGAACGCTGGTCGGCTCAAGCGCCGGCTTCAGCAGGCGATAGTGCAGGCGGGCGAACCAGACGACGCCGTTGACCAGCCAGATGGTGAAGATGGTCAGCAGGGCGCCGATGAAGACGGCGCCGGCCATCAGGCCCAGCCCCATCAGGATCGCCGCGAACGGCCCGCCGGGGAAGCCGGCGAAGGGGCCGGCGACCATGATCACGCCGCCACCGATGAACAGGCCGATGGCGGCGATGAAGAAGCCGAACACCGTCCCGATCACGCCCATCAGCAGGGGCAGAAGGATCAGGATGTCCAGCGCCCCCAGGCCCAGGACAGCAAAGACGGCGCCGGCCGCGGCGGTGGGGTTCTTCTCCTGATGCCAGCGCTGGATGCCGGCCTCGGCCTTCAGTTCGCGAGCCAGGCGGACCGGATCGCCGAGCGCGGAGGCGACCTCGGCCTCGGTGCGGCCGGCGGCGATGCCGTCGTCGAAGTGGGTCTGATAGTCGGCGATGATGTCGTTGGCGGTCGTGGTCGGCAGGCCGACGAGGCCTTCCTTCAGACGATCGATGAATTCGGCGCGCGTCATTGAGCGGCTCCCTGATCGGCGTCGTTCGCCACGATGGCGTCGACGGCCTTGGTGAAGGCGGACCATTCGGCAGTCTGGGCGGCGAGGGCCCCCCGGCCCGCTTCGGTCAGTCGATAGTATTTGCGTGACGGCCCGGCGGAGGATTCGACCAGATAGGTCTCGACCTGTCCTTCGGACTGCATGCGGCGCATCAGGGGATAGATCGTGCCTTCCCCCATATCGATCGCGTCCGACAGGCGGCTGGCGATCTCGTAGGCGTAGCTGTCCGCCCGGTTCAGAAGGGCCAGGACGCAAAGCCCCAGCACTCCTTTTTTCAGCTGTATCTCGATGGTTTCTGGCACCTCGGCTCTCCCTTTGATGGCCATTGACTACGACAAGGTATCTTGTGACGCAAGGTAGCTATCGAAACATGACAGCGATTTAATCGAGGCCGGCTGAAGGCGGCTTTGCGGCCTGAGCGCCGTTGATCGCTTGGCAAGCCGAAAGCGATCCGATAGGTGACCGAGAACGCCGGGCGTGGGAATCGCGCCAGCGTGATCTCTTGCGAGCCATTCGCAAGTATCTGCTGCATAACGGTTTTATGGGGAAGTCTCATATGGGGATGGGCAAGCGAGCCCAAGGGACGTTGAGGAAGGCCGCGACGTGCGCGTCCTCCATCGTTCTGGGCGCCGGACTGGCGATGTTCGCTGCGGCGCCGACGTGGGCGCAGGACCTGATGGGTCAGCCGACCCCGGGCGGCATCACGCTGCAGCCGGCGGCGTCGCCGCTGAAGCATGATGCGCACTTCTTCCACGACGTGATCCTGATGCCGATCATCACGGCCATCACCCTGCTGGTGCTGGGCCTGCTGGCGTGGATCGTGTTCCGCTACAACAAGAAGGCCAATCCGACGCCCGCGCGCTGGAGCCACAACACCACGATCGAGATCATCTGGACCGTGCTGCCGGTGCTGATCCTGGTCTTCATCTCTCTGTTCTCGTTCCGCCTGCTGTTCGCCTATCACGACATGCCGTCGCCGGACGTGACGGTGAAGGTGACCGGCAACCAGTGGAACTGGGCCTATGAGTATCCGGACCAGGGCGTCGCGGAATACATCTCCAACATGCTCCCGGAAGAGGAAGCCAAGGCCAAGGGCGTGCCCTATCGCCTGGCCGCGACCGAGCCGATGGTCGTGCCGGTCGGCAAGACGGTGCAGCTGGTCATCACCGCCTCGGACGTCATCCACGCGGTCGCCCTGCCGGCGTTCGGCCTGAAGACCGACGCCGTTCCCGGACGCATCAACACCACCTGGTTCAAGGCCGAGCGCACCGGCGTCTTCTATGGCCAGTGCTCGGAACTGTGCGGCGTCGACCACGCCTTCATGCCGCTGGAGATCCGGGTCGTGACCCAAGCCCAGTTCGAACAGTGGATCGCCTCCAAGGGCGGCTCGATGACTCCCAAGGTCGCCGCGCCCGCCGCAGCCGCCGCTCCGGCCGCAGCCGCGCCTGCGCCCGCCGCCGACGCCGCGACCCCGGTCGCCGCCCCCGTCGGCGCCACCGCCGACCAACCCGTTCCCGCCGCGGCGTCCGCCGCGCCGGCCGCCCAGTAAGAGGCGAACAGAGACACATGGCTGACGCTATCGTAACCCGCGACGCGACCCACATCGGTCACGCTCACGACGACCACCATCACGACCACAAGCTGGGCTTCTTCACCCGCTGGTTCCTGTCCACCAACCACAAGGACATCGGCACCCTGTATCTGATGTTCGCCATCATGGCGGGCATCGTGGGCGGCGCCTTGTCGGGGCTGATCCGCTGGGAACTGGCCGAGCCGGGCATCCAGATCTTCAAGGAAGGCTCGTCGATCCAGCTGCTGGGTCTCGTGGAGCAGTCCAAGCACGGCTATAACGCCGTCGTGACGGCCCACGCCCTGATCATGATCTTCTTCATGGTCATGCCCGCCATGATCGGCGGTTTCGGCAACTGGTTCGTGCCGATCATGATCGGCGCGCCGGACATGGCCTTCCCGCGCATGAACAACATCTCCTTCTGGCTGCTGGTCGCCGCCTGGTGCCTGCTGATCCTGTCGATGTTCACAGACGGCGGACCGGGCAAGGGCTTCGGCGGAGGCTGGACAGCCTATCCGCCGCTGTCGACCACGGGCCACGTCGGCCCCGCCTTCGACCTGGCCATCTTCGCCCTGCACGTCGCGGGCGCCAGCTCGATCCTGGGCGCGATCAACTTCATCACCACCATTCTGAACATGCGCGCGCCGGGCATGACGCTTCACCGGATGCCGCTGTTCGCCTGGTCGGTGCTGATCACCGCCTTCCTGCTGCTGCTGTCGCTGCCCGTGCTGGCCGGCGCCATCACCATGCTGCTGACGGACCGCAACTTCCACACCCACTTCTTCGATCCCGCCGGCGGCGGCGACCCGATCATGTACCAGCACCTGTTCTGGTTCTTCGGTCACCCGGAAGTGTACATCCTGATCCTGCCGGGCTTCGGCATCATCAGCCACATCGTCTCGACCTTCAGCCGCAAGCCGGTATTCGGATATCTGGCCATGGCCTACGCCATGGTGGCCATCGGCTTCGTCGGCTTCATCGTGTGGGCGCACCACATGTACACCGTCGGCATGAGCATCAATCTGCGCGCCTATTTCATCGCCGCCACCATGATCATCGCGGTGCCGACGGGCGTGAAGATCTTCAGCTGGATCGCCACCATGTGGGGCGGCTCCATCAGCTTCAAGACGCCCATGCTGTGGGCGATCGGCTTCATCTTCCTGTTCACCGTCGGCGGCGTGACCGGCGTGGTCCTGTCGAACGCCGGCATCGATTACAGCCTGCACGACACCTACTACGTCGTGGCGCACTTCCACTATGTGCTGTCGCTGGGCGCCGTCTTCGCGATCTTCGCGGGCTTCTACTACTGGTTCGAGAAGATGTTCGGGGTGAAGTACAACGAGTTCCTGGGCGCGACCCACTTCTGGATCATGTTCGTGGGCGTGAACCTGGTGTTCTTCCCGCAGCACTTCCTGGGTCTACAGGGCATGCCGCGTCGCTACATCGACTATCCGGAAGCCTTCACCCTGTGGAACCACGTCTCGTCGATCGGCTATGCCGTCACCGTCGTCGGCGTGATCGTCTTCCTGATCATGCTGGCCGAGGCGGCGATCCGTCGTCGTCCGGGTGTCGACAATCCGTGGGGCGAAGGCGCCACGACCCTGGAGTGGACCCTGTCCTCGCCGCCCCCGGCCCACCAGTTCAACGAACTGCCGGTCATCAAGGCGGAAGAGCACTAAGCCTTTCCAGCGCTATGAAATCGAAGGCCGCTCTTTCCGTCGGAAGGGGCGGCCTTCTTCATTTGGGTATGCTATGCGGCCCTCACCGATGACCGAAGTTCAGACCCGCCCCGCCATCTCGACCGCCCAGCCGGAGGATTTCTTCCAGCTGCTGAAGCCGCGCGTGATGTCGCTGGTGGTGTTCACCGCCGCGACCGGGCTGATCGTCGCGCCCGGATCGGTCAATCCGCTGGTCGCGGCCATCGCCATTCTGTGCATCGCCGTGGGGGCCGGGGCGGCCGGGGCGCTGAACATGGCGCTGGAAGGCGAGACCGACGCCCTGATGCGACGCACGCGCGGCCGACCGGTGGCGGCGGGGCGCGTGCGCAAGAACGACGCCATGGCCTTCGGCGTCATCCTGAGCCTGTTCTCGGTCATGCTGCTGGGAATGAACGCCAACTGGCTGGCGGCGGGTCTGCTGGCCATGACCATCGTCTATTACGCCGGCTTCTACACCCTGTTGCTGAAGCGCCGGACGCCCCAGAACATCGTCATCGGCGGGGCGGCGGGCGCCTTTCCGCCCGTGATCGGCTGGGCGGCGGCGACGGGCCATGCGCCGTGGCAGGCGTGGCTGCTGTTTCTCATCATCTTCCTGTGGACCCCGCCGCACAGCTGGGCGCTGGCGCTGTATTCGGCCGGCGACTACGCCAAGGCGGGCATTCCGATGATGCCGGTGGCCAGGGGCGCCAAGTCCACGCGGTTGCAGATCCTGCTCTACACCCTGGTCTTCGTGCCGGTCGCCATCGCCCCGGCCTTCGCGGGTCTGGGCGGGATCATCTATCTGGTCGTGTCGGTCGCGGGCGGCCTGGGCTTCCTCGGCTTGGCTGTGCGCCTTTATCGCTCGCGCGCGGGCGACGAGCCGGACAAGGCCGAGGCCGTGGGACGCGAGGCCGCATTGTATGACGTCAAGGTCCAGGCCAAACCGGCGCGGGACCTGTTCGCCTTTTCCATCCTCTATCTGATGGCGCTGTTCTCGGCGCTGCTGGTCGAGGCCCTGTCCGGTCTGGGAGCGTAAAACCATGCGTCTGACGCCTGAGGAACTTCGCGCGCGCAAGCGTCGCAACGTATGGATCGCCTCGGCGCTGGTGGCCTTCATCGTGCTGGTCTTCGCCACCACGGTGCTGCGCCTGCAACAGAACCAGGCGGCCGAGCGCGCGCTGGCCACGGCGGTGGAGACGTCCCAACCATGAAGGCGGGCCGCAAGAATCTGATCGCCATCATCTGCGTCTTCGGCGTGATGGGCATGACCGGGGCGGCGTTCGCGGCGGTGCCGCTCTATCGGATGTTCTGTCAGGTCACGGGCTTCGGCGGCACGACGATGAAGGCCGACAAGGCCTCCGACACCGTGCTGGACGAGACGGTGCTGGTGCGGTTCGACACCAATGTGCGTGGCGTGCCGATGACCTTCCGCGCAGAGCAGTCGACCCAACGGGTGCGGATCGGCGAGACGGGCCTGGCCTATTTCGACGTGACCAACACCTCGGACAAGCCGATCCAGGTGCGCGCCAGCTACAATGTCTCGCCCGAGCAGACGGGGCCGTATTTCCAGAAGCTGCAATGCTTCTGCTTTACCGACCAGACGCTGGCGGCAGGCGAGACGCGCCAGTTCCCGGTCCAGTATTTCATCGCCCCGGAACTGGCCACGGACCGTGAGGCCAAGGGCGCGCGCGACATCACCCTGAGCTACACCTTCTATCCGTCCGTGGACGCGCCCAAGGCGTGAGCATGAAGCCGGGCGTGGACTTTCCCGGCGTCGGCTGCGGCCTGGTGATCCAGCGCGCCGACGGGCGGGTCTTGCTGTGCAAACGGCTGAAGGCGCCCGAAGCCGGGTTCTGGAACATCGTCGGCGGCAAGGTCGACCTGATGGAGCCCTCCATCGACGCCGCTAGGCGCGAGGCCGAGGAGGGGAGCGGGCTCAAGATCGGCGCCGTCGATTTCCTGTGCTTGGCCGAAGAGATCATTCCCGCCGACGGCCAGCACTGGGTGTCGCTGATCTATGTCACCCGGGACTTCACCGGCGAACCGACGCTGACCGAGCCGGACAAGCTGTCGGAGATCGGCTGGTTCGCGCTGGACGACCTTCCCCAGCCGCTGTCGGCCTTTTCAGCCAAGGCGTTCGCAGCCTTGGTTTAAGGCGAGGCCGGATCAGAGCGCGCCGATGGCGTTCAGTTCGGCCATGTCGTCATCCGACAGGACCAGATCGCCAGCCGCCAGGTTCTCTCGCAAATGCGCGACCGAAGAGGTGCCGGGGATCAGCAGAATATTGGGCGAGCGGCGCAGCAGCCAGGCCAGCGCGACTTGGATCGGGGTCACTCCCAGCCGAGCCGAAACGTCGGAAAGGGCTTTTGACTGAAGCGGGCTGAAACCGCCCAGAGGAAAGAAGGGCACATAGGCGATACCGTCGCGCGCCAAGGCGTCAATCAGGGCATCGTCCCGACGATGGGCCAGATTGTATTGGTTCTGAACGCAGACGATGGGGCAGATGGCGCGACCCTCCGCGACTTGGGCTTCGGTGACATTACTGAGCCCGACGTGACGCACCAGGTCTTTGCGCCGCAGCTCCGCCAAAGGCTCAAGCATTGCGGCGATTTCGCCTTCAGCCGGGCCATGGACGTCGAACATGACCCGCAGATTGACCACATCCAGCGCTTCCAGACCGAGATGGCGCAGGTTGTCATGCACGGCTGCGACTAGTTCTTCAGGAGAGAAGGCCGGCAACCATGCGCCGTCGGAGCCGCGGCGCGCGCCGATCTTGGTGACCAATGTAAGGTTGCCCGGATAGGGCGACAGGGCTTCGCGGATCAGTCGGTTCGTGACGTGGGGACCGTAGAAGTCGCTGGTGTCGATGTGATTGACTCCCAGGGCCACAGCTTCACGAAGCACGGTCAAGGCGGCGTTATGATCCCTGGGCGGACCGAACACGCCAGGACCGGCCAGCTGCATGGCGCCGTAGCCCAGGCGTCCGACGGTGCGATCACCGAGGGAAAAGGTGGCGGTGGTCATGATCGATCTCCGTTGTGAAACACGAACACTGATCTAGATGGTGGGCCCTTGGACGATAATCGGGCATAGTTCGGACGGGCCGTACGGAAATCCGAACAATGAAGCCGGACCTCGACGATTTGCATGCCTTCGTCACCGTCGCTCGAGCGGGCGGGTTTCGGGAAGGTGCGAGGCTGACCGGCGGCGGCGCTTCCAGCCTTAGCGAGGCGGTGCGTCGGCTGGAGGTACGGTTGGGGGTACGACTGCTCCACCGAACCACGCGCAGCGTAGCGCCGACCGAGGCAGGGCAGAGGCTGTTAGAACGGCTCTCGCCGGCCCTTACGGAGGTCGAGGCGGCGTTGCAGGGTGTCACCGATCTGCGCGACCGGCCGGCCGGCACATTGCGGCTGAATGTTCCGGCCAGTGCGGCGCGGCTGGTCCTGCCTGACGTGGTGCCGGGTTTTCTGGCCGCCTATCCCGATATACGGCTGGAGCTTACGGTCGAGGAAAGCTTCGTCGACGTTCTGGCGGCCGGATGCGACGCCGGCATCCGGTATGAGGAAAGGCTGGAGCAGGACATGATCGCCGTGCCGATCGGTCCGCGTCGGCAGAGGTTCGCCTGTGCGGCTTCGCCCGGCTATTGGGACCAGCGAGGGAGGCCCCAACATCCCCGCGACCTGCTGGCCCACCGCTGTCTGCGTGGGCGGTTCCCCAGCGGGGCGGTTCCAGCGTGGGAATTCGAGCGCGACGGCGAGGTGGTTATGGTGGAGGCCAACGGGCCGCTGATCTTCGGCGTAAATGGCGGGGCGGATCTGGCGGTCGACACGGCCGTGGCGGGTGGGGGGGTGATCTTCCTCTTCGAGGATTGGCTGAGGCCCCTGATCGTCACCGGAGCGTTGGAGGCCGTCCTAATCGACTGGCAGCAGCCGTTTTCGGGTCCTTTTCTTTACTATTCTGGCCGCCGCCTTATGCCGCCACCACTGCGGGCCTTTGTGGATCACGTGCGTGCGCACAGGACTGATTGAAACTGCGCGTCCGTATCAAGGCGGAATAGCGGCACGGCTCTGGCGTCGGGGAAAATCGAACGCTATAGCCGCTATAACAACCGACTCTGGCCGACGAAGAGACGCGATTCATGGCTGACGCCCACGCCACTCCGCAGCACGACTACCACCTGGTGGCGCCCAGCCCCTGGCCGCTGGTGTCCTCGGTCGCTGCGACCATCATGTTCATCGGCGCGGTGATCTGGATGAAGGGCCTGGCCCCGGCCGAGAATGGTCCGATCGCGGCTGCCTTCCTGGCCGAAGGCAAGCCGGGCGTCTTCTTCGCCGGTCTGGCCGGCGTGCTGATCTCGGCCTTCTGCTGGTGGGCGGACGTCATCAAGGAATCCAAGGCGGGCGACCATACGCCGGTCGTGTCGCTGGGCCTGCGCTACGGCATGATCCTGTTCATCGCGTCGGAGGTGATGTTCTTCGTCGCCTTCTTCTGGATGTTCTTCGACATGGCCCTGTTCCATGAGTCGCGGGCGCTGACGCCGGAAGTCGGCACCTGGGCCGACACCGCCAAGGCCTGGTCCACCTGGCCGCCGAAGGGCGTCGAGGTCCTGTCGCCGTGGCAGTTGCCGCTGCTGAACACCGTGACCCTGCTGCTCTCGGGCTGCACCGTCACCTGGGCCCACCATGCGATTCAGGTCGGCGACCGCAAGGGCGCCAAGATCGCCCTGATCATCACCGTGGCCCTGGGCGTGCTGTTTACCTGCGTCCAGGCCTATGAGTACAACCACATCCTGCACGAGAAGCTGTTCTTCAACGAAGAGGCCGTGAACTCGGGCCTGTACGGCTCGATCTTCTTCATGGCGACGGGCTTCCACGGCTTCCACGTCCTGATCGGCACCATCTTCCTGGCGGTCTGCCTGATCCGCCTGCTGAAGGGCGACTTCACCACGCAGAAGCATTTCGGCTTCGAGGCGGCGGCCTGGTACTGGCACTTCGTGGACGTGGTCTGGCTGTTCCTGTTCGCCTTCGTCTATGTCGTCTTCGGTTGATCCAAGACGGCCCTGAAGACATCGCAGCGGCGCGGGACGAGCCATCGTCCCGCGCCGTCGTCGTTCTGCGATCCTCTCCCGCGCAGCGGGGGAGGGGGACCTCGCGCAGCGTGGTGGAGGGGGCGAACGTCGCACGGAATTCTCCGAAAAGCTTCGAACGCATGCTGAGCACCGAGTCCGTCGTCGCCCCCTCCACCGCTTCGCGGTCCCCCTCCCCCATTCCGCTGCGCTCCACGGAGGAGGATCTGTGAAGCGTTTCCCCTGGATCCTGACCGTGCTGACGGGGCTGGGCCTGATCCTGCTGATTGGGCTGGGCGTGTGGCAGGTCGAGCGGCTGAAGTGGAAGGAAGGGTTGATCGGGGCAGCCGATGCGGCGGCGGCCAAACCGCCCGCGCCGCTGGAGCAGGTGCTGGCCGAGACAAGGAATGGGGGCGATCTGGAGTTCAGGAAGGCGCTGATCGTCTGTCCGGGCCTGGCCAGCGCGCCCTTCGTCGAGCTTCAAAGCATCCATGACGGCGAGGCCGGGGTGCGGCTGATCTCGGCCTGCAAGCCAGCGGGGGCGGATTTCACCCTGCTGGTCGATCGTGGCTTTGTCGGCGACGGCGTGACGGCGCGTCCGCGCGTGCTTGAAACCACCCTGCCGCTGGTGATGGTCGGAGAGTTCCGCACCTTCGACAAGCCCGGCGCCATGAGCCCGGCGCCGCGCGACGGCCGCTTCTACGCCCGCGACACGGCGGCGATGGCCAAGGCGCTGAACGTCGCCGGTCCGGCCCGGCCCGAGGCCGTGTTCGCCATCACCGCCGTCAATCCCGAGTTCCCGGCGCTGAGGCCGTCCGCGCCGCCTGCGGCCTTTTCCAACAACCATTTCGGATACGCCCTGACGTGGTTCGGACTGGCGATCGCGCTTGCGGGTTTCTATGTGGCCCTGCTTCGCCGTCGCACCAAGAAAGACGGTTCTCAAGCCGCCGCGCACCGCGTGCGCGGCGATAGGAAAGACTAAAGTCCTGACCGCTACGCTTCACACCCTGTCCAACGGCGTTCGCGTCATCTGCGATCCGATGCCGGGGCTGAAGACCCTGGCCGTCGTCGTCACCGTCAAGGGCGGGGCGCGGTGGGAGCCGCTGGATCGCTCCGGCTGGTCGCACCTGCTGGAGCATCTGGTGTTCAAGGGCGCCGGCGACATGGCCGCGCGTGAGATCGTCGAGCGGATCGAGGCCGAGGGCGGCACGATCAACGCCTCCACCGGTTATGAGCGGACCAGTTTCGAGGTGCGGGGGCTGGACGGCTCGCTGCCGCTGGCCATGCAGGTGCTGTCGGATCTGGTGTTCCGGCCCACGCTGGACCCGGCCGAGATCGAGCGCGAGAAGGACGTGGTGGCCCAGGAGATCGCCGAGGCGTTCGACACGCCCGACGACCATGTGTTCGAGATGGTGCAGACGCGCGCCTTCGCCAAACAGCCGCTGGGCCGCCCCATCCTGGGCTCGGTCGCCAGCTTGAAGCCGGCCGACAAGGCGTCGGTCGAGGCGTGGCGCGCGCGGCTGTATTCGCCCGACCGGATGGTGGTGTCGGTCTCGGGCGCGGTGGACGAGACCGAACTGCTGACCCTGGCCGAGCGCTGGTTCGGCGATGCGGTGGCGACGCCGGCCGATGCGCCCGCGCCGGCCGCCTTCGTCGGCGGCCATGCCAAGCTGACGCGCAAGATCGAACAGGCCAATCTGGTGTTCCAACTGCCGGCCCTGTCCGCGACCGATCCGGCGCTGTCGGCCATGCGGCTGTTCGGCGAGATCCTGGGCGGGGGCATGGCGTCGCGCCTGTTCCAGAGCGCGCGCGAGGAGCGGGGTCTGGCCTACGCCATCGACGCCTATCAGGAGCCGTACGAGGATACGGGCGTGCTGGGCATCTACGCCGGGGCGGCGGCGGATCGGGCGAAGGAACTGGCCGAGGTCTCGGCGGCCGAGGTGCGGGCCCTGGCCGAGGTGGGACCGACCGAAAAGGAGCTGTCGCGGGCCAAGGCGGTGATGAAGGCCGGCCTGTGGATGTCGGACGAAAACCCGATGAGCCGGGCCGGGCGCAACGCCGCCCAGACCCTGATCTTCGGCGCCCCACGCTCCAGCCTGTCGATGACCGAACAGCTGGAAGCCCAGACGATCGAGGACGTGCGCGCCGTCGGCGGCCGGGTGCTGGCGCCAGGCCAGGCGGCCAGCGCCGTCCTGGGCCCGAAGCTGGCCGGACCGGCAGGCGAAGCCTTCACGGCGGCCCTGTTCGGGGGTTAGGCTTTAGGCTGTTCTTTGCTGGCTTGGGGTCCCCTTTGGCGGGTGTTCAGCGGGACAGACAATTTCTAGCGTAGCCTCTGGCTGTCCGGGTCAGGGGACGGGGCAAATTTCTCTTCACGACCCATAGGCGACGTTCAAAGAGGTTTGCTATGGTGTGGGGATGATCCGGCTCACCGTCCTGGTTGCTGCTGTCCTTGTGCACCCGAGCGCGTCACTTGCTCAGACCATTCCCAATACCGGGGTCATCGTGCATGGCTTGGTATACTTCGCCAGCGGATCAACAGAGCCTTTTACATCAGGCCCAATCGACCCGATCGAGCATTTGGCTCCAAAGGTCTGGCCGACCGCTCACGTGCTAGTCAGCGGCTACGCAGACACGCTCGGCTCAAGAGAGGCGAATAAACTACTATCTCTAGCTCGAGCACGCTCGGTCGCGGATCGCTTGGTTGCCTTGGGCGTCGAACCGCAGTCGATTACACTTGAAAGCTGCGGTGAAGCAAACTTGGCCAAGCCGACTGCAGACGAGGTAATTGAGCCACTAAACCGTCGTGTTTATTTCGACTGGCAGTTGGGTCCGTTTGCGGACAGAAACCGCTGTGAGATGCATCCTTATCAGCAACGCTAAGGCTGCGGCGAAGGTCTCAGTCGAGTGGTCAGGCCAGTTTCTCAAATCGACCCGTTGCGGACGTTCGCGGTTAAGTCGGAGCCTCGCTCCACGACCCCGTCGGCACTCCCCAAAGGTCGAGGCACATCGCCTTCGCCGTCTCCAAGTCCTGCTCCCAATAGTCCCATTCCGGATAGGCACTGGCCTCGCGCTCAAACGCAAAGCAGGCCACTCCGCCATCGTCGATCTCTATAACGGTCTTGGCGAAGCCCTTGTCGTTCTCGAATGAGATGAGCCTTTGCATTCTGAGACGATATCCGGGGGAAGGTCGGCTATCCACCCCTAACAGCCCTTCGCAATGTCCGCTTTGTGCGCAGATGATCCGCGGCCGGCCTAACGGAACATCCGAGCGCCGGTATCGGTTATGCTGGCGCTTGAACCCGTCCAGCTCGGAGACCTTTCATGACCGTCCGCGTCGCCCTGATCGTCGGCAGCCTGCGCAAAGGCTCCTATTCGCGCGCCATCGGCATGGAGCTGAAGGCGCTGGCCGAGCCGGGGCTGGAGATCGAGCCGGTCGAGATCGGCGACCTGCCGCTCTATGACCCTGATCTGGAAACCGACAACCCGCCGCCGGCGTGGGAGCGGTTCCGCGAGGAGGTGGCGACGACCGAGGCGGTGCTGTTCGTCACGCCCGAATACAATCGCTCCATCCCCGGCGCGCTGAAGAACGCCCTGGACGTCGGCTCTCGCCCCTATGGCCACAGCATCTGGCAGGGCAAGCCCGCCGCCATCGTCAGCGTCTCGCCCGGCGCCGTCGCGGCCTTTGGCGCCAATCACCATCTGCGCCAGCCGCTGGTGTTCCTGAACATGCCGACGATGCAGCAGCCCGAGGCCTATATCGGCAATGTCGCCGACTTGCTGGATGAGAACGGCAAGTTGAAGAAGGACGACACCAAGACCTTCCTGAAAAGCTTCACCGATGCCTTCGCCGCCTGGATCGACAAGACGAAGGCGTGAGGGAGGCTTATGCCGATCACTTACCCATCAACGGCCTCGCCTAATCTAACCAACGAGAAGCTGCCTCAGCATAGACCTATCCATATGATCGCGGGTGACGTGACCCCCGTTTCTCATCCAGCCATAACGAGAGTCCTTGGTTGATCTGAACTGGGGTTGGCGGGGTTGGCAATAGGCCGGTCTGAGCAGCCATCAACCAGCGCAGCAGACCGGCCGCTCTGTCCGGTGAGCGCCTGTGCGTAGGCCTTCGGCGTCAACCATCCCAGCTTCGAGTGAGGCCGGGTTTCGTTGTAGTCGCGCCGCCAGGTTTCGAGGACAGCCCGGGCGTGCGGCAGCGATCGGAACAGCGTCTCATTCAGCAGCTCGTCGCGCAGCCGACCATTGAAGCTCTCGTTGAAGCCGTTCTGCTGAGGCTTGCCCGGCGCGATGTAATGCCAGCTCACGCCGGCGTCGTCGGCCCAGGCCAGGATGGCGTTGGACGTATATTCCGTGCCGTTGTCGCTGATGATCGTATCCGGGCGTCCCCGCCGCAGGATGATGGCGTCCAACTCGCGCGCCACCCGTCGCCCTGACAGCGAGGTGTCGGCGACGAGCCCGAGGCACTCGCGCGTGCAGTTGTCGATCACCGTCAGGATGCGGAAGCGCCGCCCGTCCGTCATCTGGTCGGAGACGAAGTCCAGCGACCAGCGCTGGTTCGCGACCAGGGGAATCTCCAGCGGACGCCGCGTGCCTATGGCGCGTTTGCGCCCGCCGCGCCGGCGCACCGTCAGCTTCTCCTCGCGATAGATCCGCTGGACGCGCTTCTTGTTGACCGCATGCCCCTCGCGCCGAAGCATCACGTGCAGGCGGCGATAGCCGAACCGCCGTCGCTCCTGGGCCAGGGCCTTCAGCCGATCCCGCAGGACGCCGTCGTCCGGTCGCGTCGCCTGATAGCGCACGCTCGTCCGATCCACGCCCAACACCCGGCAGGCCCGCCGTTCGCTCATCGCGTAGGCCGACTGCAGGTGCGCCGCCGCCTCTCGATGCGCAGCGGGCGTCACCACTTTTTTCCCAGCAGATCCTTCAGCGCGACGCTGTCCAGCATCGAGTCCACCAGCATCCGCTTCAGCTTGGCGTTCTCCTCTTCCAGCGCCTTCAGACGCCGGGCCTCTGACACGTCCATGCCGCCATACTTGGCCTTCCACTTGTAGAAGGTCGGTGAGCTCAGCCCGTGCTTCCTGCACAGGTCCGCCACCGGAACGCCGGCCTCCTGCTCGCGCAGGATCCCGATGATCTGCTCTTCCGTGAACCGTGATCGCTTCATTCTGTCCGTCCTTTCGAGGGGCGGACTCTAGCTATTCCTGGAGGAGTTTAAGGGGGTCACGTCAGCTTTTAGCCTGATGGTTAAGGCTGATGCTGCGTCCGCAGCTCGCGCGGATGAAAGACAGAAGGTCGTTAACGTCATCGAAATGGCGTCGAAAATCTAGCTTCCGAAAGGTATTTCCGAGCGGCCCTAGCTTATCAATCCCGATTGAATCAATCCCAATTGAAAACGGCGGCTCCGTGAGGAGCCGCCGTCCAGTTCAGCCTTGAGGCTGAAATCAGCCGATGGTTTGCAGCTGGCCAGCCGATTCCTTGCCCGAACGCTTGTCGCGTTCCAGCTCGTAGGAAACCTTCTGGTTTTCGTCCAAGCCGCGCAGGCCGGCGGCTTCGACAGCCGAGATGTGGACGAAGACGTCCTTGCCGCCGTCTTCAGGCTGGATGAAGCCGTAGCCCTTGGTGGCGTTGAACCATTTGACAGTGCCGGTAGCCATTTTGAGACCTCCGTTAGAAATTGACCGAGGGAACGTCCCTGCGGCCTGTCGGGTCTGAATGGGAGCGGCCTTGACTCGTGCGTTCGCAGAGAGAGTGGGCGTTACGCAGAGAGATCGACGAGCCGTATGTGCGCAGATATTGGTTGCGGATGCAAGCTTGGGGCGACGGGTCCGAAAATCCAATGATCGGAACGGTTTAGCTTGGGGTGCGTTACCGAACAGCACGAAAGGCCATTCCCATGAACCGCACCCACGTCGTCGAGCGCGCCTATCAGCTCGCTCGGACCAACGATTGTCTGAACACCGGCGATGTCGTCAAAGCGTTGTCTGGCGAGGGCTATTCGGGCGCCGAAATCTCGCACTTCCAGGGCAGCTCGATCCGGGCCGACCTGAACCGCATCTGCAAGATGCCCAAGGCCGAAGCCGAGCCGACCTCCAACGCCGCTTGACGGCTCAATGCGCGCCGGCGCCGTCCGGCAGATGCATCTTCTCGAACCGCCCCACCCGCGTGACCAGGGTGCGGGCGGCGTCGTTCATGCCCAAGACCTGCACGTCCGCGCCCTGACGGCGGTAGCGGAAGACGACCTTGTCCACGGCGGCGACGCCGGTCAGGTCCCACAGATGGGCGTCGCCGAGATCGATCTCGACACGTGTGGGCTGGCCGTGATGCTCGAAGCTGACGGCGAACAGATCGGCCGAGGCGAAGAACAGCTGGCCTGAGACGCGGTAGCGCAGCACGCCCGGTTCCGGCGTCGGAACCTCGGTCACGGCAATGGTCTTGCCGACCTTGCGCATGAAGAAGATCGCCGACAGCAGCACGCCCAGGATCACGCCCTTGGACAGGTCGTGGGTGGCGACGACCGTCACGGTCGTGGCGATCATGACGATGGACGACTGAAGCGGGGTAGAGCGCAGCTTCATCACCGAGGACCAGTCGAAGGTGCCGATCGAGACCATGATCATGACGGCGACCAGAGCGGCCATTGGAATTTGGGCGACCCAGGTCTGAAGCGCCAGCATCAGGAACAGCAGGAACAACCCGGCCCACAGGGTCGATAGTCGGCCCCGCGCGCCCGAGGTGACGTTGATCATCGACTGGCCGATCATGGCGCAGCCCGCCATGCCGCCGAACAGGGGCGACAGGATGTTGGCGATCCCCTGACCGCGCGTCTCGCGATCCTTGTCCGACGGGGTGTCGGTGATGTCGTCGATCAGGTTGGCGGTCAGCAGGCTTTCCAGCAGGCCGACGAAGGCCAGTGTCGCTGAGATCGGGGCGATAATGACCAGCGTCTCCCACGTCAGGGGGACGGCGGGCAGGTGGAACATCGGCAGGGTCGTGGGCATCTGGCCCATGTCGCCGACGGTGCGGACGTCCAGCTTCAGCACGATCACCAGGGCGCTGATGGCGACGATGGCGACCAGGGGCGAGGGCACCGCCCTGGTCAGGCGCGGGAAGCCGTAGATGACGACCAGGGCCGCCGCGACCAGGGCGTAGGTGATCCAGCCCCGGCCGATCAGCTCGGGCATCTGGGCCAGGAAGATCAGGATGGCCAGGGAGTTGACGAAGCCGGTCATGACGCTGCGGCTGACGAACTTTATGTAGCGGCCCAGCTTCAGCAGGCCGATGACGATCTGGAACACGCCGCACAGGATCGAGCCGGCGAAGAGATATTCCAGCCCGTGGTCGCGCACGAGCGTGACCATCAGCAGGGCCATGGCGCCGGTCGCGGCCGAGATCATGGCCGGCCGCCCGCCGACGAAGGCGATGGTCACGGCGATGACCACGCTGGCGTAGAGGCCGACGGCGGGATCGACGCCGGCGATGATGGAAAAGGCGATGGCTTCGGGGATCAGGGCCAGGGCCACGACGGTCCCCGCCAGAAGATCGCGGCGAGGATTGGCGAGCCATTGCTGGCGCGCGGAGGCGATAATGGACATGTCAGGATTTCATCTGGATGAGCCTGACCGACGTTTCGGTTTCCGGCGGCTCGGTTTCCCAGCGGATCGGCGGCGGGGATAGCCACCCGTCGCCTGCGAACAGGGCCGGGTCCAAGGTGATGGCGCCCTGATGCGATGTTGCGCCGCAAAAAGCAAGCGTGGCGGCTAGACCAGTCCATCCATCGCCGGCGCTTCGGCGGCGCTGCCGGGGAAGACGCGGCCGTCCAGGGCGGCGCGGTCGAGGCCCATGTGATCGCGCAACACGCCCTTGAACACCGAACGAATATCTAGCGTCGGCGCCAAGTCTCGGTTTTCGAACAGGCGGTTGTCGGCCAGGGTCGGCCAGTCGCCGATCGGGCCGCCGCGCTTGACCGCGCCGCCCACCAGCAGAAGCGACGAGCCGGTGCCGTGGTCGGTGCCTTGGGTGCCATTGGCGCGGGCGGTGCGGCCGAACTCGGTGGCGACGATGACCGCCGTGCGCGACCAGGTCTCGCCCAGGCCGCCCTTCAGGCCCGTGACCAGTTGATCGAGGCCCGCCAGCCGGGTCTGAAGCTGCGCCCGCTGGCCCGCGTGGGTGTCCCAGCCGTCCAGCGAGACGGCGACGATGTCGGCGCCCTCCGGTCCGGTCATCAGCCTGGCGACGGCCTGACCCAGGCCCTGGACGTCGTTGCGACGCAGGCGTTGGTCCCCGGCCTCCATGCCGACCAGCTGCTCGGTCGCCAGACCCCGCGCCAGGTTCTGGCCCAGCATCGGATCCTCGACATAGAGATCCTGAAGCAGGGAGGCGATGCGGTCGCCGTCACGCACCAGACCACCGGGCGCCCAGCTGGACACCGGGGCGTCGCCGCGCAGGATCAGGGGCGTCTGGGCGCCGATGGACAGGCCTTTCAGCGACGTTCCGCCGGCCGCGACGATGGCGCGGTTCAGCCAGCCGTCGGATTGCTGGCGCAGACCTTCGCCGCCGTTCTCCAGCACGTCCTGGGCGTCGAAGTGCGAGCGGATGCGCACGGGCAGGGCGACGGCGGGGGCGAACCGCATCTGACCCTGACCATAGAGGGCGTGCAGGCCCGCGAGCGCCGGATGCAGGCCGAAGCCTTCGCTCAGGGCCAGGGCGCCATTCGCCTCGCCGGGGGCGGCGATGGCCAGACCGCCGCGCAAGGGGACGTAGTTCGGATCGGCGTAGGGCACGGTGACGGACAGGCCGTCCATGGCGCCGCGCGCGATGACGACGACCATCTTGTTGGCCTGGCCGTTGGTCTGGGCGGCGACACGGCCGGCGAAGGCCAGGCCGACCCCGGCCGAGGCGGCGGCCAGCAGACGGCGGCGGTTCATGCTGAGGTTTGCTTTAGGTGCGGTCATCGGCGTTGGAACTCCGGCGACATGAACAGAAGGGTGAGGGCCTCGGGCCGGCTTTCGGCGCGGGCGACGGCGAGTCGGGTGCGTTCGCCGAGGCGCGGGCCGAGGGCGGAGGCGGCGACCGCATTGGGGTCGCTTGCCTGGGCCCGATCGGCGGCGGTGCGCGACCAATTCAGCCGTTTGACCAGGGCGTCGGGACCGGCCCAGTCGGCGGCCGTATCGGGCCAGCCCTCGGGCGACGCGGGCGCGAACGGCGGCTGGCCCATGTCGAGCAGGGCCTGGCGTAACGGCTGGATCCGCTGAGGCTGGGTTCCCAGCGCGCGATGGGTCGAGACGATGAAGTCGTAGGGCGTCTTGATCTTGGCGGGCTGGGGCGCCCAGGTCTCGGGCGCGTCGATCAGGGCGCGGGCGACCTGGGCCAGGTCGCCGCCGGAGCCGGTCCAGGCCGCTTCCAGCCGGGCGACCAGGGCGGGCGGCGGATCGTCGGCGACGAAATGGGCGGCGAGACGGCGCGACAGGCGTTTGGCCGTCGCCGGATGTCGGGCCAGGTCGCGCAGGATGGCCTGACCCTGGGCCACGCCCGCCGCCGGATAGGTCTTGCCCATCACCGTGCGGGCGCCGGGTTCGTGGACATTGGCGCGGAAGACGAAGCCGTCGGGACCGGGCTCGGTCTGGGCGGCCATCCTGCGGGCTCGCTGAGGGCGACTGGGCTGACGCTGGTCGCGGGCGGCGGGGATGGACCAGCCGGTCAGGGCGCGGGCGAGTTCGGTCACGTCGCCCTGCGTATAGCCGCCGTCGGCGCCGACGGTGTGCAACTCCATCATCTCGCGGGCCAGGTTCTCGTTCAGCCCGGCGTTGCGGCGCGCGCCGGCCATGCTGTCAGGACCGACAGAGCGGGCCTGATCCAGATAGAGCAGCATGGCGGGGTGCTGTTCGGCGGCCAGGACCAGATCCTCAAACCGGCCGAAGACATGGGGGCGGATGGCCTCGCGTTCGTACTGACCGACGAAGGCGCCGCTGGCGAACTTGGTGGCTGAGACGGTCAGGGCGTTCGACCAGAACAGGGCCCAGCGCTCGGCGAAGCCGTCTTCGGTGGTCGCGCCGAGTTGGGCGCGGGCCAGGAACTCCTGCGCCGTGTCCTGGGTGATGTCGCGGCGGGCGGCCTGGCGGGCTTCGCGCCGGGCGACGGCCTGCGGATCGGCGGCGTCCGGCAGGCCGGGAGCGGGGGAAGGGGAGGGCGCGGCCTCGGCCGTCGCCGGAGCGGCGGCGCGTCGGTCGCGGCGCGAGAGGCCGGCGTCGCTTTGATAGTCGATATATTGGGCGACGCGTTCGGCGGTGTCGGCGAACTGGCCGGACGGCTGGGGCGCGCCCCGGGGCCGGATCTGGCCCATGGCCCAGCCGCGCGGATCGGCGGCGACGCGGTCGATCTCGCCGGGCCGGGCGCCCAGGCCCAGGCGGGTCAGGGCGACGGCGGCGTCGGTCGGTGATGAAGCCATGGCCTTCTCCTCGTCCGTCCCCCGCACACTGTAACGCCTTTGAGCGAAAACTCCGTCGCGGGGTCGGATTTAGGAGTCAGGCCGGTTGGGCCAGGCCGGCCTCCGCTTCCGCGATCAGGTCGCGGTCGTCGATCTGCCAAGGATGGAAGTCGGGTTTGTAGAAGGCCAGGTAGTCGCCGATCATCCGGCGATACAGACCCGGCTTCAGCCACAGCCAACGGAACAGGCCCAGACGCGCCCGCCATCCGACGATGCCGTCCTGTTTCAGCAGCATGAAGGTCGTCTCGCGCACCGTGCGGGTGAACAGCAGCGTCGTCAGGAACATGGCCCAGCGCCGGATGCGCCAGCGCTTCAGCGGGCTGAGGTCCCGGGTCGCGTGCAGGAAGACGTCATAGGCCACGCCCTTGTGCTCGATCTCCTCGATGGAGTGCCAGCGCCACAGGCGGGCCAGGTCGTGGGGCGACCCCTTCAGCAGCTCCGGATCGGCCAGCAGTCGATGGGCGAAGGCGGCAGTGAAATGCTCTAGCGCCATGGTCGCCGCCAACTGGGCCAGGGGCGGACGGGCGCGGGCGATGTCGAGACGGGCTGTGACATAGGCCTCGATCTCGGCGGTGTCGTAGCCGGCGCGTTCGGTGATGGCGTTGAAGGCCATGTGTTCGCGGGTGTGGGCGCCCTCCTGAACCGTGAAGGCGCGGATGTCGGCGGCCAGGGCCGGGGGCGCGTCCTTGGCGAACCGCTTGACCGACTGGATGAAGAACCGCTCGCCGTCGGGGAAGGTCAGGCTGAGGGCGTTCATCACGGCGGTGCCGAACGAGTCGCCGTTCAGCCACCACCGTGGCGTCGGAGCCTCGCGGTCGATATGCAGGTCGCGCGGCTTGATCTGGAGGTCGGCGGGGGTGGCGGATTTCGCCATGGTTCTGCTCCTCGATTTCGAGCGGAGGATGGAGTTAACTGACATCAATGTCAACTAATGGTCCGGTGAAGCGACGACGCGGGGCGGTGGCGCGCGAAGAGGCGCTGGAGGCGGCGCGCGACCTGCTGCTGTCGGGCGGGCCGGCTGCGGTGACGCTGAAGGCGGTGGGCGAGCGGATGGGCGTGGGCCACGCCAATCTGATCCACCATTTCGGCTCGGCGGCCGGGCTTCAGGGCGCGCTGATGGATGCGATGGTGCGCGATCTGGCGCAGCGGATCGAGGCTGGCCTGGGAGAAGGCCGAGACGGCGTCGAGCCGGGGCGGCTGATGAGCGTCGTGTTCGACGCCTTCGGACCGGGCGGGGCCTCGCAGATGGCGGCCTGGCTGGCGCTGGCGCGCGAGCAGGGCCGGGCGGAGAGCTTCGCCGAGGTGGTGCGCGATCTGGCCGAACGGCTGGCCGCCATGGCGCCCGATGATCCCAGGGCGGCCGAGCGGGCCAAGGCCCTGGTGGTGACGGCGGCCTATATGGCCTTCGCCGAGGGGCTGATCGGGGACATCCTGACGCCGATGCTGGGCGCGCCGGAGGGGCTGGGCCGCGACCTGGCGCTGAAGCTGACCGCGACACTTTTGGCCGAACCGTAAGGTTCAGAGCCGAATCTTGATGCTATAGTCCCCATCGATGGCGCTTCTGGACTGGATGAGCGATGTAGCCGGCCCCGTGATCCGGGGGGACGGCGTGATGCTGCGCCCGCCGCGCGCGGCCGACTACGCCGCCTGGTCCACGCTGCGCGACGGCTCGCGCGACTATCTGCAGCCGTGGGAGCCGGCCTGGCCCGAGGACGACCTGACCAAGGCGGCCTTCCGGCGCCGGCTGTCGATCTATGCGCGCGAGATGGAGCTGGGCAACGCCTGGCCCTTCTTCGTCTTCGTGCAGGACGGCAAGACCCTGGCGGGGGCGGTGACCCTGTCGAATGTGCGGCGCGGCGTCGCCGAGACCGGGACGCTGGGCTACTGGATCGGCCAGCCGTTTTCCGGTCAGGGCGTGGCGACGGCGGGCGTTCGGGCCGTCGTCGGCTACGCCTTCGACAAGCTGAAGCTGCACCGGCTGGAGGCGGCCTGTCTGCCCACCAATCACGGGTCGCGACGGGTGCTGGAGAAATCCGGCTTTCGCAACGAAGGTCGGGCTCGCGCTTATTTGAAAATTAACGGCGAGTGGGCAGACCATTTGTTGTTCGGCCTGGTCGAGGACGAGCGTTGACGGCCGGGGGCCGTCTGGAAGGGCGAGACGCGTGACACCACGATCCCGATCGCTGGCCTGGGACGCCACGACCGCCATCGAGGCGCTGGCCGCCGCCGAGACGGCCCTGTGGGTCTGGACGCCTGCGGCGGACGAACTGCGTTTCACCGGGGCTACGCGATCGCTGGGCCTGGGACCCTTGGCGCCGGAATGCACGGCCGCCGGATTCGTCGCCCTGGCCATGCCGCAGGATCGCAGCCTGGCCGAACGGATGCTCAAACCCCAGGACGAGGGCGCAGAGATCGCCGTGCGGCTGCGCATGCGCGGGTCCGAGACCTGTCTGTGGCGCGGCGTCTGGCTGGAAGACGGCCTGCGCGCCGCCGGCGTCGTGGCGCTGGAGACCAAGTTCGCCGGATCGGACCGCGATACGCTGACGGGCCTGCTGGATCGTCGCGCCTTCCTGGCCCGCGTCAGCGAGGTGCTGACCCAGCCTGGCGAATACGAGATCGTGGTCGGCGACGTGGACCGGCTGCGGCGCCTGAATGAGGCGCTGGGTCATGAGCGGACCGACCTGGTGCTGTCGGCCCTGGGCTCGCGTCTGGCCGCCGCCTTCAACAAGGACGCCTCGGCCGCGCGGATCGGCGAAGACGAGTTCGCCATCATCGTCCCCAAGACTGCGTCCCACACCAGCTACCGGGTGCGCGACGCGCTGGAACAGCCGTTGCGGGTCGCGGGCTTCGACATCTATCCGACCGTCTCGATCGGGGCGGTGATGGTGGAGGGCGGGCCGGATGCGCCCGACGCCGCCGAGCTGTTGCGCCGGGTCGAGCTGGCGGTGGAATCGGCCAAGGGCGCCGGGCGCGGCGGATCGGCCGCCTATGGCCGGGCGCTGGAAAGCGACAGCTTGAGCCGTCTGGCGCTGGAGGCGGATCTGAGGAACGCCTTCGTGCGCGGCGAGATCGTGCCCTTCTTCCAGCCGATCGTGAACCTGAACACCGGGGCCGTCGCCGGTTTCGAGGCGCTGGCGCGCTGGCGTCACCCGCGCCGGGGTCTGGTGCCGCCGGACGAGTTCCTGGGCTTGACCGCCGACTTGGGCATGATGAACGACCTGGGCCTGCTGATGATGACTCAGTCGGCGCGGCAACTGGCGGAATGGATCGAACGCCATCCGCTGGCCGGCAAGCTGTTCTGCAGCGTCAATCTGTCGGTCGGCGAGATCGAGCGCCCGCACCTGTGCGAGGACGTGGCGCGCATCATCAAGGAGACCGGCCTGCCCAAGGGCGCGCTCAAGCTGGAGGTCACCGAGGGCGACATCATGCGCGACACCGCACGCGCCGCCGAGGTGCTGCAATCGCTGAAGGACGTCGGAGCCTCTCTGGCGCTGGACGACTTCGGCACCGGCTTCTCGTCGCTGTCCTATCTGGCGCGCCTTCCGTTCGATACGCTGAAGATCGACCGCTATTTCGTGCTGACGATGAACAAGGACGAAGGCTCGGCCAAGATCGTCAAGTCGGTGGTCAACCTGGGCCGCGACCTGTCGCTGGAAGTCGTCGCCGAGGGCGTGGAGAACGCCGAACTGGCCCGCCTGCTGCTGGACGCCCAATGCCAGTACGGCCAGGGCTTCGGCTATGCCCCCGCCCTGCCGGCGCAGGAGGCTGAGGTCTATCTGGCCGAAAGCCTGGCCGACGGCACGGCCCCGCTGAAGCAGCGGTCGGCTTAGGGCTCAGATAGCGTTCAAGGGCAGGCGCAGGTAGCGCTGGCCGTTGGCGTCCGGGGGCGGCAGGTCGCCGGCTCGGATATTGACCTGAAGCGAGGGCAGGATCAGCTGCGGCGCGCCCAGCGTGGCGTCGCGGGCCTCTCGCATGGCGACGAAAGCGTCTTCCGATACGCCGCCGCCGATGTGGATGTTCTGCGCGCGCTGTTCGGCCACGGTGGTCTCGAACCGGAAGTCGGTGCGGCCCTCGGGCAGATAGTCGTGGCCGACGAAGATGCGGGTCTCGTTGGGCAGGGTCAGCAGGCGCTGGATCGAGCGGTAAAGGGTCCGGGCGTCGCCGCCGGGAAAGTCCGTTCGCGCCGTGCCGTAGTCGGGCATGAACAGGGTGTCGCCGGTGAAGACCGCATCGCCGATCCGGTAGCTGACGCAGGCGGGGGTGTGGCCGGGCGTGTGGATCACCTCGACCGTCAGGTCGCCCAGCGCGAAGGCGTCGCCGTCGGCGTACAGATGATCGAACACCGCGCCGTCCGGGCGCACGTCTTCGGCGCCGAACAGGGGGCCGAAGGCCGACTGAACCTGGGTGATCCGCCCGCCGATGCCGATCGAAACGCCTGTCGCCGCGCGAAGGTGCGCCGCCGCCGTCAGATGGTCGGCGTGGGCGTGGGTTTCGAGCACCAGGGCCAAGGTCAGCGCTTCCGACCGCAGCGCCGCCATGACGGCGTCGATCGACCGCGTCGAGGTGCGGGCCGAAGCCGCGTCGAAGTCCAGAACGGGGTCGATGATCGCCGCGTGACCCGTCGCGGGGTCGCTGACCAAATAGGTGACGGTGTGGGTCGCGGGATCGAAAAAGCCGCGGACGTCGGGGGATTGGGTCATGGAGGACGCTCCTTTCGCAATCCAATATATTAGGCATTGCTTATTTAGCAAGTGCGCATATATTGCGCCCCATGATCGACCTTCAGACCATCGGACTTGAACGTTTCCAGGCCAGCGCCGGCGAGGCGGCGGCGTTGCTGCGCGCCCTGTCCAACGAGAAGCGGCTGATGATCCTGTGTCAGCTGGGCGAGGGCGAGATGTCCGTCGGCCAGTTGCTGCCCCAGGTCGGGCTGTCGCAATCGGCCCTGTCCCAGCACCTGGCCAAGCTGCGCGACGAGGCGCTGGTGAGCACGCGGCGCGACGGCACGACCATCTTCTACCGCATCGCCGATCCGGCCGTCTTGAAGGTCATCGCCGTGCTGGCCGAAATCTACTGTCCCCCTGTTTCTTCCGAAGAGGCATGATCCCCATGAGCGTCCTGACCCCCCTGTCGCCCGCCGAGGTTTCGCGTCGGCTGAAGCAAAACACGGCCGTGCTGGTCGACATTCGCGAGCCGGATGAGTTCGCCAGAGAACATGTCGTCGGCGCCGTCCATGCGCCGCTGTCGGCCTTTGACGCCTACACGCCGGCGGGCGCCGACGGGCGCGACGTCATCTTCACCTGCCGGACCGGCAATCGGACGGGCGTCAACTGCGACCGTCTGGCGGCCAAGACGACGGGCCAAGCCTTTGTCCTGGAAGGCGGGCTGGACGCGTGGAAGGCGCAGGGCCTGGCCATCCACGCCGACCGCTCAAAGCCGATCGAACTGATGCGTCAGGTTCAGATGGTCGCGGGCGGCCTGATCCTGATCGGGGCGGCGCTGGGGACGTTGGTGCATCCGGCCTTCTGGAGTCTGTCCGCCTTCGTCGGCGCGGGCCTGTTCTTCGCGGGCGCGACGGGATTTTGCGGCATGGCGCAGCTGCTGGCGGTGATGCCCTGGAACAGAGCCGCGACCCGGCCCGTGACGACAGTGGCGTGATCGGATGACGGTCGAACTGACCCCGCTGGTCCTGACCGCTTTCAGCGGCGGCGTCGTCGCCCTGCTGCTGACCCTGTTCGGCGGCGGCGGGTCGGTTCTGGCCGTGCCGCTGCTGCTCTATGTCGTCGGTGTCGCCGATCCGCACGTCGCCATCGGCGTGTCGGCGGCGGGCGTAGCGCTGAACGCCCTGACGGCTCTGGCCGGTCACGCCAGGGCAGGGCGGGTGCGCTGGCCCTGCGCCACCCTGTTCGCCATCACCGGCGCCGCCGGGGCCTGGTTCGGATCGTCCCTGGCCAAGATGATCGACGGCCATCAGCTGCTGCTGATCTTCGCCGTCGCCATGGCGGCCGTGGGCGTATCGATGCTGCGTCCCAAGGCGGCGATTGCCCGGGTCGAACCCCGGCTGAACTGGTCGATGTCGCCGCGCGTCAGCGTGGCGGGCGTTGGCGTCGGCTCGGCCGCAGGCTTCTTCGGCATCGGCGGCGGCTTTCTGATCGTGCCCGGCCTGATGGCGTCGACGGGCATGAGCCTGGCGACCGCCCAGGCGACATCTTTGCTCAGCGTCGCCGCGTTCGGAGCGACGACGGCGGGCAACTATGCGCTGTCGGGTTGGGTCGATCCGGGCCTGGTCGCCGCCATGGCGGTCGGTGGCGTCGCGGGGACGGCGGCGGGCCTGCCCTTGGCGCGCCGGTTGGGATCGAACGCCCGGCTTGGGCGCATCCTGTTTGCGGGCCTGATCCTGGTGGTCGCCGCCTATGTCGCGGTGCGCGCCGTCCTGGCGCTCTGAGACCTCTGTTCAGCGGGCCGTCTTTCGACGACAGTTCGGCCCATGACCGACGCCAGACTGGAGATCGCCGCCGGCTTTGCGACCTTGCAGGGGCCCAAGGCGGATAATCAGGATTTCGGCGGCGTCCATATCGGCACGGCGGCCGAGCAGCGCGAGCATGGGGTCGTGGCGGTGATCGCCGACGGGGTGTCGGGGTCAAAGGCCGGGCGGATGGCGGCGGAGCTGACGACGCGCAGCTTCATCGACGGTTATCTGGATCAAAACCCGCTGAACGGCATCGCGGCCAACGGCATCAAGGCGCTGCGGGGCTTCAATCGCTGGCTCCATTCGCGCGGGCGGATCGATCCGGCGATGGAGGGGGCGGCGACCACATTCACGGCACTGATCCTGCGCGGGCGCGAGGCGACGGCGCTTCATGTGGGCGACAGCCGGGCCTGGCATTTCCGCGACGGAGTGCTGACGCGGCTGACGGAAGATCACACGCGTGCCCAGCAGGGCTTGAGCCATGTGCTGTACCGCGCCGTCGGCATCGAGGCGGATGTGAAGCTGGACGTCCGGCAAGTGCGGCTGGAACCGCACGATCGTCTGCTGTTGACCACCGACGGGGTGCATGGGGTGCTGGCCGATGCGGCGATCGCGGGCCTTTTGGGACGGCGCAGTTCGCCCGATGCGGACGCCAGGGCGATCCTGGCCGAGGTCGAGGCTGCGGGGCCGCGCGACAACGCCACCGTCATCGTCATCGACGTGGTCCGCACCGGCGCGCCCGACTGGGAGGCGATCACGGCCGAGGCGGAAGGGCTGGCCATTCTGCCGCCGCCTGCCGTCGGCGACAACGTCGACGGGTTCGCGCTTCAGCGGATCGTGGCGGACGGGCGCTATACGACCCTGTTCTTGGCGAAGGATACGCTGGGCGACGCCGGCATGGTGGTGCTGAAGTTTCCCAAGCCCGCCGTGGTGTCCGAACGCGGCGCCCGCACCGCCTTCCTGCGCGAAGCCTTTATCGGGCGGCGCATCGACAGCCCCTTCGTCGGCAAGGTGCTGAGCCTGGACGCCGGTCGCCAGAGCCGGCTCTATATCGCCCAGCCCTTCCATGCCGGTCAGACCCTGCATGCGCGGTTGGCGCAGGAGGGGCCGTTCGAGATCGCCGAAGGGATCGGCGTGGCCCTGCGCCTGTCGCGCGCGGTTTCGGCCCTGCACCGGGCGGGAGTGACGCACCGCGACATCAAGCCGGACAATGTGATCCTGGAGCCACAGGGCGGGCTGAAACTGGTCGATCTGGGAGTCGCGCGCCTGCGGCTGGCCGAGGAGTTCGCCGAGGCCGAGGCGCCGGGCACCGCCGGCTACAAGGCGCCGGAAATGTATGCCGGCGAGAGTGGCGACGCCGCCACGGATCAGTTCGCCCTGGGAGTGACGCTGTATCGGCTGTTCACCCGAACCTATCCGTGGGGCGAGGTGGATCCGGCCGATGCGCCGCGCTTCGACCGGGCGCCCGCACCGCCGACGCGACACCGGCCGGATATGCCTGCCTGGCTGGAGGCGGCCATCATGCGCGCCGTCGCCGTCGATCCGAACGAGCGGTTCGAGGATGTGGAGGAACTGATCCATGTGCTGGAAACCGGCAGCGCCGTCGCCGCGCCGCCGCCGCGTCAGTTGTCCTTGATCGAGCGCGATCCGGTGCGCTTCTGGCAAGGAGTCAGCCTGGTCCTGCTGATCGCTTTTCTGGTGTCCATGGCGACGCGCTAGGGCGGCCTACGCACAACCTAAGCTATTGGATGTGCGACATTTAGCGATGGGTCGGCCAAGGAACCTGTGGCCGCTCTCAGCTTTTGTGACGGCGAGCGGGGATGTCGCGCCCGCACTCTCGGCACGAAAGCCTCCCCAAATGATCAAGACCCTCGCTTCCAGCGCCTTGGCCCTGGCCATGGTTTCCACCCCCGCCCTGGCGCAGTCCGTCGCCCCCGACTGGTCCGGCCTCTACATCGGCATCTTCGGCGGCTACAACCAGGCGAACGACGACGGCGACGAAAACCTCGGTTTCGACCGCAATCTGGATGGCCGCTACGGCGATCAGGTCACGACGGCCCTCGGCAACGCCTTCAGCCCCGGCTTCTGCGGCGGCATGGCGACCAGCACCGCCCCCGGCACAGGCTGCCGTGACGATAACGACGGCGTCGAAGCCGGCGTCCGCGCCGGTTACGACATGCAGTTCGGCAACTTCGTCGTCGGCGCCCTTGCGGAATACAGCGTCAACAATGTCCAGGATTCGGTGACCGGCTTCTCGACCACCCCCGCCTTCTACACCTTCACGCGTGAGCTGGAGAGCACCGCAGCCGCCCGCCTCAAGCTGGGCTATGCAGCAGGTCCGGCGCTGATCTATGGCACCGGCGGCTACGCCTATGGCAAGTTCGAAAACAAGTTCCGCACCTCGAACCAGGCCAACAGCTTCACCGAAACCAGCGAAGGCGATGACGGCGACGGCTGGCAGGCCGGCGGCGGTGTGGAATATGCCCTGGGTCGCGGCCTGACGGTCAGCGGTGAATACCTCTACACCTCGCTGGACGTCGACAGCCCGGTGATCCGCGTCGGGAACACCGGCACGACGCCGGTCGCCAACCCCTTCATCTCGGCCCCGAACACCACCGGCACCGACATGATCCGCAGCAACGGCCGCTTCGGAACTCACATGGTCCGCATCGGCATGAACTACCGCTTCTAAGCCTGAAGACGGGCGGTCCGGGCCTCAGGCCCGACCGCCCTGGCTCGACAGCATGGCCGCGTCCACGCCCAGCTGGGCGAGGGCGCGTGTCCATTTCGACGTGTGTTCGCCGTCGAAAATCAGGTCTAGATCGGCATCGGCGGTCAGCCAGACGTTGTCGGCCAACTCTTCCTCCAACTGCCCTTCGCCCCAGCCGGCGTAGCACAGCAACAGAGCCGATCGGCGCGGGCCGGCGACTTCATCGGTCATGGCGTCCAGCGCCTCGCGCGTTCCGGTCATCGCCAGACCGTCGCCGAAGGCCAGAGTGTCGTCGCCCACCGTCCAGTCGTCGGTGTGCAGGACGAAGCCGCGCTCGCGCTCGACCGGTCCGCCCATCAGAACCGCGCGACCGATGGATTGATCGGGCGCCGGCGCGTCCAGCTTGTCCAGAACCGTCTTCAGATCCACGCCCGGCGCCGGTCGATCCAGCCGCAGGCCCATGGCGTGATCCGGCCCGTGGGCGCAGATCAGGATGACGGCGTGCTCGAACCGGGCGTCGTCGATCCCGGGCATTGCGACCAGCAGTCGGCCGGTCAGGGTGGAGGCTTGGCTCATGATCTTCGCATCATCCGTCCGGAAAGCGGCGCAAGCAAGCCGAACCGGCGCTTGCGGTGTCGCCCGTGGTGTCTATGTGTCGCACACGGCCGTTCAAACGCGCCGGCCTCAAACCTCAGCGAGACAGACATGACCATTCAGATCGGCGATCGCATCCCGAACGCAACCCTCGCCCAAGCGACCGCCGAGGGCCCCAAGCCCGTCAGCACTGACGACATCTTCGCCGGCAAGACTGTGGCCCTGTTCGCCGTGCCCGGCGCCTTCACCCCCACCTGCTCGGCGCGCCATCTGCCGGGCTTCAAGGATCACCTGTCCGATATCCAGGGCAAGGGCGTCGATACGGTCGCCTGCATCTCGGTCAACGACGCCTTCGTCATGAAGGCCTGGGGCGAGAGCCAGGGCATCACTGACGACAGCATCGTCATGCTGGCCGACGGGAATGGCGAACTGACCCGCGCCCTGGGTCTGGTGCTGGACGGTTCGGGCTTCGGCCTGGGCGAGCGCTCGCAGCGCTATTCCATGCTGGTCAGGGACGGCGTGGTCGAGCAGCTGAACATCGAACAGGGCGGCGAGTTCAAGGTGTCCTCCGCCGAGCATCTGCTGGCGCAGCTCTAAATTGGATCAATCCACGCTACCGCTTCGCTACTTGAGCGTGGATTGATCGTGAACACGGATGTGTTCAGCCCCGAGAAGCGCAGCGCCGTGATGCGTCGCGTGAAGGGGCGGGACACGTCGCCGGAACTGGCCGTGCGCAGGATCCTGCGTGCGGCCGGGATCGGCTATCGGCTGGGCGGCATGGGTCTGCCGGGCCGTCCGGATGTGGTGATGAAAGGCCGCAAGGTCGCCCTGTTCGTCCACGGCTGCTTCTGGCACGGCCATGATTGCCCGCGCGGCGCGCGTCAGCCCAAGACCAACGCCGATTACTGGATCGCCAAGATTGACCGAAACCGCGCGCGCGACGCCGCCGCTGGTCAGGCGCTGGAGACGTCAGGCTGGCGCGTGGTCGTCGTCTGGGAATGCGAGATGAAACAAGCCGACTTCGACGCGCGTCTGATCGCGACCGTCCGGGGTCAGGCAGCCTTTGTCGTCGCCTGAGCGGCGGTGTCGTCCAGCACGTGCTGCAGGGCGCCGATCAGGGCGGGCGGCGTCAGGGGCTTGGAGACGAAATAGGCCATGCCCGCCGCCTGACAGGCCGCGACGTCCTCGGGCGCGGTGTCGGCGGTGACGGCGACGACCGGAGTGGCGGCGTTGGGTCCGCCGCCGGCGCGCAGACGACGCGTCGTCTCGCGTCCGTCCAGCTCGGGCATCCGCACATCCATGAAGATGACATCGAACACCGCCTCCTGACAGCGCTCCAGCGCGATCATGCCGTCGGCGGCGGTCGTGATCTCGCAGCCCAGCGGCTGAAGGATCAGCTGCACCGCGCGGCGGTTGATGTCGTGATCGTCCACGACCAGCAGGCGCAGCGGCTGGTCGCCGGTCTCGTCGGCGACCGGCTCAGGCTCGGGCTCGGGCGCAGGGGCGACGGATGAGAGTTGGGGCTTAGGCGTGACTGTGGGCGTCAACGAGCGGGCGATGTCCAGACGGCTTTCATCCACCGCATCGGCGATCTGTACCGCCTCGTCGCCACGCGGCAGAACCAGGGAGACGGTGAAGCGCGAGCCCTGACCCGGCGCGCTGCGGACCGTCAGTCGCCCGCCCATCAGGTCGATCAGATTGCGGCTGATCGCCAGACCCAGGCCCGAGCCGCCGTGGCGGGCGGTGACGCCATCGGCAGTTTGGTCGAACGGGGTGAACAGGCGGGCCAACTGATCGGCGGTCATGCCCGGACCGGTGTCTGAGATCTCGAACAGCAGGGCGTATCCCGAAGGCTCTTCCGGCCAGGCTTGGACGCGCAGGGTGATCTGGCCTTCGTCCGTGAATTTCATCGCGTTTGACATCAGGTTGTTCAGCACCTGACGGATGCGCATGACATCGCCCTTCACGTGACGCGGTACGGTCGAGGCGCCCTCGATGCGCAGCTTCAGCCCCTTGGCGTCCGCGACGCCACGCCAAAGCATCAAGGTCTGGGCCAACATCTGACGCAGGTCGAAGTCCTGGACCTCGACCGTCATCCGCCCCGCGCCGATCCGCGTGTGGTCCAGCAGATCGTCCAGCAGGGCCTTCATCATCAGGCCGGCGTCGGTGATCAGATTGGCGCTTGTGCGTGACTGGGCGTCGGGGGCGCGCAGTTCGGCGGCTCCGGCCAGGATCGCGCCGATCGGCGTGCGTAGGTCGTGGCCGATGGCCGCCAGGAATGTGGTGTGGTCGGCCAGGTTGCGTTCGGCTCTGAGGCGGGATTCCTCGGCCAAGACTTGGGCGCGCACGACATTGCCACTGGCCTCGATCATGCGCTGGCCTGTGATGGCGACGTAGAAGATGAAGACGACCACCGTCGCCGCCGCCGACATCACCAAGGGGCCGGACGCGCCCAGCGCATAGACGAAGAAGGGGGTCGCCATCAGGAAGCCGATCTGGGGCGTCAAGCCTGCGATCATGACGGCCTGACAGCGGCTGGCGTTGAGCATGGCCGTCAGCATGCATCCGGCGAGCATCAGCGACGCGCAGACGCCGCCGACTGCGCCCCCTACCCGCCAGATGACCAGCGAGAGACCCGAGAAGACGGTCGCGTTCAGGGCGACCATGGTCAGGATTGCGAGCTTGCGACCGCTGGACAGCTCCGTGCGACCTTTCAAGATCGGGCGATAGACCCAAGCCTCGATAAGTTGCACCGCCAGATAGAGGGTCGCCCAGCCTATCGTGAAGCCCACACCGACCATCGGGGTCACGACCAAGGCGACCGCCGCCGACGCCACGAGCCTGTGCAACGCGGCGTCCGAGCGTTGGCGAACGGCGGCGGTCCAGCTGTTTTCAGCGATATCGACGGCGGTCGATTTCATTCAGGTCCTCGAATGACGAACGCGGGTCGCTCGCATCGTTCACCCTAGACCGATCGACACTAACGCTCCGTCAACGGCCGGTCCCGATCGCCTCGGCCGCTGTGGAGAAGCCGTCTGAGCGCAGGCGGGCGGCCAGGTCACGCTTGATGCGGGCGACCAGGCCGGGCCCCTCGTAGATCAGGGCGGAATAGATTTGGACCGCCGATGCGCCCAGGCGGATGCGGGCATAGGCCTCGGCGCCGCTGTCGATGCCGCCGACGGCGATTAGGGGCAGACGACCGGCGGCGGCCTCGGCCGCCGCGCGCAGGGCCTTTTCCGCGAAGGGACGGATGGGCGCGCCGGACAGGCCGCCGGTCTCGCGGGCGTTCGGAGAGCGCAGGGTCTCGGGGCGCTCCAGCGTGGTGTTGGAAACGATCAGGCCGTCGATCCGGTGGGCCAGAGACGCCTCGACGATCATGCCGATCTCGTCGGCGATTAGGTCGGGCGCGATCTTCAGAAAGACGGGCACGCGGTCAGGTGCGGCAGCCGGCCGGGCGGCGTCGATGCGACCCAGGAGGTCGTCCAGCTGCGCGCGGCCCTGTAGCGCGCGCAGACCCGGCGTATTGGGCGAAGAGATGTTGACGGTGAAATAGGCGGCGCGACCGGCGAGGCGTTGCAAGCCGGCGACGTAGTCGGCCGCCTTGTCCTCGGTGTCCTTGTTGGCCCCCAGATTGGCGCCGACGACGACGCCCGTCGGGCGCTGGTTCAGCCGCTCGGCGAAGGCGTCGAGCCCGGCGTTGTTGAACCCCATCCGGTTGATGATGGCCCGGTCCTCGCTGAGGCGGAACAGGCGGGGCTTGGGATTGCCGGGCTGCGGCCGGGGCGTGACCGAGCCGCATTCGACGAAGCCGAAACCGAGACGCGACACGCCGCGCAGGGCCTCGCCGTTCTTGTCCAGACCCGCCGCTAGACCGACCGGATTGGGCAGATCCAGCCCCGCCAGCTGTGTTCTCAGGATCGGATCGTCCGCAGGCGGCGTCGGCAACGGGGCCAGCGCCAGCCCCTTGATCGCCAGCTGGTGCGCCTGCTCCGGATCGAGCCGGCGCAGCACGACGGCGCCAAGATCGGTCAGGCTCATGCGTCGTCCTCGAACGCCATCTCGCCGTTGGCCGCGACGGAAAAGGCGCGCGAGGCCGTGACGGCGGCGACGGGCAGGGGGGTGTAGAGATGCGGGAACAGATCGCCGCCGCGCGACGGTTCCCAGATCAGGTCGTCGCCGAAACCGCTGAGATCGACGGTCAGCAGCAGCAGATCGCCGCGCCCGGCGAAGTGACGTCGCGCGGTCTCGGCCAACTGCGCCTCGGTCGACATGTGGATGTAGCCGTCGGCCAGATCGACGGGCGCGCCGTCGTATCGGCCCTCGGCGATGGCGGCGCGCCATTCGGCGGCGTCGACGATCTTGTAGGCTATGTCGGTCATTCTGATGGCGCGCCCAGCGACCGCGGCGTCAGGAAACCTTCGTAGGTGCAGCGCCCCGCGACATCGACGCTGAACAGGGCGGCGGCGCCTGTCGGGAAGCCGGCCGACAGCTTGTCCACCACCGCCGGCGAGGCGGCGCTTTCGATCAGATATTCGGCGGCCAGCACGTGGACGCCCGGATTGTGGGCCAGGATCAGCAGGCAGCCCGCCTCGTCCTCGCTGGCCTCGACGAAGCGGCGGATCACGTCGGAGGGGGCGTTGTAGAGGGCGTCCTCGTCCCGGACTTCGACATCGCCGAAGGCGTCGTGCATCTGCTCCCAGGTCTGGCGGGTGCGCACGGCGGTGGACACCAGCGCCAGGTCCGGCTTCAGGCCCCGCTCGGCCAGGGCGCGCCCCATCACCAGGGCCTCGGCGCGGCCGGCGGCGGACAGGGGACGGGCCTCGTCGCCGCCGGAGGGGGCGGAGGCTTCGGCCTGGGCGTGCCGCATCAGGATCAGTCGGTGCATGGCCTTCGCCATAAGGCGGTTTCGCCCGGCCCGCCAGATGGGGCGACGGTCAACTCGCCGTCAGTCGCGATGTTCGCCCCGCGAAGAGACGGAGGCGGCCGGCTGGGGCGCCAGGACGGGGGCGGCGACGCGCTGGGCATGGCCGCTGGGTCGCATGCGGGCGTAGCTGTGGCGCGAGGCCTCCAGCAGGATCAGCCCGGCGGTTCCGGGAAAGACCCGGCGCCCGACTTGTTCGAATCCTTCGGCCAGCGGCAGCATCGGCCCCCACGGCGGGACATAAAGGGTCTGGGACCAGGCCATCGGCTCCAGCCCGACGTCGCGCACCAGTCGTTCCAACTGGCGCCGGGTGAAGGGGCGGCCGTGACCAAAGGGGGTGTTGTCCGCCCGCGCCCACAGGCCGCCGCGGGCCGCCGCCGCCAGGATGATGCGCCCGGTCGGCGAAAGCGCGCGCACCGCTTCCAGTAGCAGGGCGGCGGGGTCGTCGGCCTCTTCCAGAGCGTGGACCAGCAGGATGCGGTCGAACGATCCGGAGGGGAAGGGCAGGCGGCGGTCGTCAACCAGCAGGGTGCGGTTGCGCCCGACCGTCGGCCAGTGTTCGACGCCTTGCCCGCCCGGCATGGCCGCGACGACGCGCCGCGCCCCGACGAAGGCGTCCAGCCAGGGCGTGGCGTAACCGACGCCCAGCACGTCGCAATCGGCCGCCTCGCCCCAGGCGTCGTCCACCCGTCGCGCCACCAGCCGTCGCGCCAGCGCTCCGGTCGGCTCGCCGTAGAAGGTTCGAAGCTCGTCGATGCTGCGCCGCATAAGCCCCACTATAGGCCTGTCGGCCGCCCTGCTGCTAGGATGGGCGCATGACCCTGGATGTGCATCTGTTTCCGTGCCGCAGCGACAACTACGGCTTCCTGATCCGCGATGCGGCGACCGGCGTGGTCGCGGCGGTCGATACGCCGGACGCGGCGCGCATTGTGGAAGAGTTGGAAGGCCTGGGCTGGGGGCGTCTGGACCTGATCCTGAACACCCACTGGCATCCCGACCACACCGAGGGCAACGCGCGGCTGAAGGCCGACTGGGCGTGCGAAATCGTCGGGCCGGAAGAGGTGCGCAAGGTCGCGCCGCTGGACCGCGTGGTCGCGGACGGCGACGTCGTGATGGTGGGCGAGACGCGGTTCGAGGTTACTGAAACGCCCGGCCACACCCTCGGCCATGTCGTGTTTCATGCGCCGGCGGACGATCTGGCCTTTACCGGCGACACCCTGTTCGCCCTGGGCTGCGGCCGGTTGTTCGAGGGTACGCCGGAGCAGATGTTCGAGAGCCTGCAGAGGCTGAAGGCCTGGCCCGATCAGACCGTGATCTGGTGCGGGCACGAATATACGGCGTCCAACGCGCGCTTCGCCCTGAGCCTGGATGACCGGCCCGAAACCGCCGCCCATGCCGAGGCGATTTTCGCGGCGCGCGCGCGGGGCGAACCGACGGTGCCGACGACGCTGGGGGTGGAGAAGCGGTTCAATCCGTTCCTGACCGCGACGGATGCGGATCAGTTCGCCGCGCGCCGGGCGGCCAAGGACAGCTTCCAGGGTTAGCGGTTCAGGGCGTCCCCGCCCACGACCCGCACGATCCGGGCCGACGACGGGCGGCCGGCGATGCCGGCGTCGGCATCGATGACGATCCGCAGCGTGCCCTGGACCAGGCTGACGCCGGGACGCCCCTGATCGGACACGACGACGCGGCGGACCCGCTCGACCTGGGCGCGCAGGTTGGAAGACCGCGCCATGCGCACGATGGCGTCACTGGCGGCCGAGACAGTGTCGGCGGCGACCTGTTCCGAGCCGGGCTGAATGTCCACGTCGATGACGATCAGACGGCCCATCGCCTGACTGGCGCGGTAGCTCTGACGCATGAAATAGTCGACCAACTGGGCCCCGGTCATGGCCGCGCTGGCCAAGCCCGGCGCCTCGCCAACGCGCGAGGCGGGCGAGCCTTGCGGGGCGGTGGTCGTGTAAAGGGTGATCGCGCCGTCAGGCGTGACCTTCAGCACCTGATCGCCGTTGTCGTTGCGATAGATGATGTCGCCGCGCGGCGCGGGCGTCGGCCGCAAGACCCAGACCTCCGTCGAGCGTTCCAGCCGCATCAGCGGCCGCGATCCGGAGGTGTCCAGGATGAACCCCTGGCCGTTGCTGCTGACATAGCGGGCGGTCGGCGGCACGGTCCGGCGGGACTGGGCATGGCTTTCGGTCGGGACGACCACGGGCGCGGCGACGCCCACGCCGATGACCGCGATGGCGGCGACCGCCATCGCGGTCACGCGTGGCGATTTTTTCGCCCTGACCGATCCCAACAACTTCATGACAGACTTGATGAAACCCGCGCGCGGCGGATTTTGGGCGAAGCCCGCCTCAACCCACCAGGTACTGACCGCCGTTCAGCGACAGTGTGCAGCCTGTGACATATCCGGCACGCTCGCCCACCAGCCAGGACACCATGTCGGCGATCTCTTCACCCTTGCCCAGGCGACCGACGGGGATGTGGCTGATGATGCCCTCCAGCACCTTGGGGTCCATGGCGCCGACCATTTCGGTGTCGATATAGCCGGGCGCTATGCAGTTCACGGTCACGCCCTTGCGCGCATTTTCCAGCGCCAGCGCCTTGGTGAAGCCGATCATCCCGGCCTTGGCGGCGGAATAGTTGGTCTGGCCGATCTGACCCTTCTGACCGTTGATCGAGGAGATGTTGACGATGCGCCCGTGACCCCGGTCGCGCATGCCGTTGATGACCTGGCGCGTCATGTTGAAGACGCTGTCCATGTTGACGCGGATCACGTCGGACCACTGGTCGTGGCTCATCTTGTGGAAGAAGCCGTCGCGGGTGATGCCGGCGTTGTTGACCAGGATGTCGATGGGGCCGAGTTGATCCTCGACCTCCTTCACCGCGCGGGCGCAGTCGTCGAAGCTGCCGACATTGCCCTTGACCACCATGACGTCCAGCGCGTCGGCGATAGCCTTGGCCGCCTCGTCGTTGCCGGAATAGCCGGCGGCGACCTTGAGGCCGTCCTCGTGCAGGCGCTGAACGATCGCCTTGCCGATGCCCCGGGTCCCGCCCGTCACGAAAGCTACGCGCGCCATATCGTCTCCTGTCCCTGTGCAGACCCTTCAGAAGGCCTTGTCGGAGTTCAGGATTAACGAGGGAGCGGAAGCGCGCAAGGCGAGAATCTGACGCGACGGAAGTTTCATGCTTCCGTCGCGTTTGGTTGATCTTCGCTTCAGGCGATCACGCGGCCAGCTTTTCCATATCGATGACAAAGCGATAGCGGACGTCGGATTTCAGCATCCGCTCATAGGCGTCGTTGATCTGATCCGGAGCGATGGTCTCGATGTCGCAGGCGATGCCGTGCTCGGCGCAGAAGTCCAGCATCTCCTGGGTTTCGCGAATGCCGCCGATCAGCGAGCCGGCGATGCGGCGACGACGCCACAGCAGGGGCATGGCGAAGACCGGCAGGCCCTCGGTCGTCAGGCCCAGCATGATCATTGTGCCGTCGCGCGCGAGCAACTGGATATGGCTGGCGATCTCGTGCGTGGCCGAGACGGTATTGATGATCAGGTCGAACTTCTCGGCGGCCGCCTTCATCGCATCCTTGTCGGAGTTGATCAGGAAGTGTTTGGCGCCCATCCGCTCGGCGTCGGCCTTCTTGCGGTCCGAGGTGGACAGGACGGTGACTTCCGCCCCCATGGCCGCCGCCAGCTTGACGGCCATGTGGCCCAGACCGCCCAGGCCGATGACCGCGACCTTGGAGCCGGGGCCAACGCCCCATTCCTTCAGCGGCGAATAGGTGGTGATGCCCGCGCACAGCAGGGGGGCGGCGACATCCAGCGCCAGGCTGTCGGGGATGGACAGGACAAAATGCTGATCGACGGTGATGTGGTCGGAATAGCCGCCCTGGGTGATGGCTTCCGACGTGCCGCCCTTCTTGTCCTTGCCGCCATAGGTGCCGGTGAAGCCGGGGATGCAATATTGCTCGACGCCTTCCTGGCAGGAGGCGCATTCACGGCAGCTGTCGACCATGCAGCCGACGCCGACGCGGTCGCCTTCCTTGAAGCGGGTGACGTTCGATCCGACCGCCTTGACCACGCCCGCGATCTCATGACCCGGCACCAGGGGGAAGGCCGTGCCGCCCGTCTCGCCGCGCGCGGCGTGCAGGTCGGAGTGGCAGACACCGCAGTATTTGATGTCGATCAGCACATCGTCGGGGCCGGGATCGCGACGCTCGAAGCTGTAGGGCGTCAGCGGCTTGTCGGCGGCGGTCGCGGCGAAAGCGCGTGTGGCGATCGGCATGGGGTAGTCCTTCAGGCTTTGCGATGAGCCGGCTTCAGATAAGGCGGCGGCACGGGTCCGCGAGACGGCGGACCGCTATTTCAGCTTTGCGATCAGCGCTTGAGCCGCCGCCGGGTTCCGCACCTTCGCACCCGAGATGAAATAGGCGAAGACCTCGCCGCGTTCAGCCCAGGCTTTCGCTTGATTTGCCACCGCCTCCAGCTCGGCCGCCGTCATGCCGGTCGGCTCGTCGTCGCGGCTGGACATCAGCCGGGCGTAGCTGAAGTCGGCGGTCGCCTCGTCGATCTGGGGCCAGGTCGGCTCCTCGTCATCGACCGCATAGACGATGGCCGCGCCGTATTTGCGGGCCAGGTCATAGAATTGTTCGGTGGCGAAGGTCGGGTTCCTGACCTCCAGCGCGTGCCGCAGCCGCACCCCGTCCTTTTCCTTGGGCAACAGCTTCAGGAAGCCTTCGAAATCCTCGGGATCGAACTTCTTGGTCCCCATGAACTGCCAGTTGATCGGGCCCAGCTTGTCGCCCAGTTCGGTCAGGCCCTGGCTCAGGAATTTGTCGAAGCTCTCGGCGCCTTCGGACAGCACCTTGCGATTGGTGCAATAGCGGCTGGCCTTGACCGAAAAGACGAAGCCGTCCGGCGTCTCGTCGCGCCATTTCTTCCAACTGTCGGGCTTGAAGGTCGAATAATAGGTGCCGTTGATCTCGATCGAGGTCAGTTTCGACGCCGCATATTCCAGCTCGCGCTTCTGAACCAACCCTTCGGGATAGAAGACCCCGCGCCACGGCTCGAACGTCCAGCCGCCGATGCCGACACGGATGGGGTGGGTCATGGTTCGCTCCGTTCGTCGCTCGATCCGACGCGTGTTGTGTCGGACTGCCAGTCTTCCAACTCGTGCCGAATGCGTCGGACGAACACGTCCGCCTCGTCGATTCGATAGAGAATGGCGTGGCTTTTGTAGAAGATCACATGGGCGTCCGCGCTCAACTCCGGTCGACCCGCTCCAAGACGTGGAAAATCCGCAAGCAAGTCCAGTTTCGCGAACAGACCCTCGATATAGTCATCGGCCTGACGGCTCCCGAACAGCTCGAGGCCTTGCAGATAGACCTGCTGCAAGTCCGCCCGCGCCGCGCGGCTTAGACGAAGCATCAGGAGGCGCGACGCAACTGGGCGCGCAGTTCTTCGATCACTTCACGTGGCGACTGGCCGGAAACACCGGAGGCGTCGGCTTCTACGATCAGCCTTTGCCAATGCGCAATCTTCTCAGCCTTGACCTGCTCGCGGCGGATCAGGTCGCGCACCACGTCCGACGTGTTGGCGTAGCGGCCGGATTTCGCCTGCTCCTCGACCCAGGCCTTCATCGGATCGGGCAGGGAGATGTTCATCGTCGCCATGGTCGGCCTCCATTTAAGCAGATTGGGCGCTTGGCAAGCTTTGTCAATGCGAACCCGGATGGCTTGGCCGCGCCGCAATGGTGGCGTCGCGCGCCGCGTCCGCTAGGATCGGTTCATGATCGCCCTTCTCGCCTTGATCGCCGCTCTGCAGTCCCCGCCGTCAGGGAACAGGATCGAACCTCTGACGGTGGTCGAGGGTCGGGCCTGCACGGCCGACGCGGCCCTGTGCGTCGGTCTGACGCAGCAGATGCACGACGGCGAGCCGGTCTTCACCCCGGTCGTCCGAGCGCCCGACGCCGTGCCTGCCGCGCCTCGAGAGGCGACGGGCGAGGTGGAGACCTATCGGCCCTGGCACGGTCTGATCCGACTGTCGGACGGCGGGTTTCTGGCCGGGGTCGAGAAGGAGGGCAGCAGCCTGTATTCGGGCGGCAGCGGCCAGGCGACCGAGCTGCGGCTATACCGGCTGGACGCCGAGGGCGATGCGGCATCGGCGCCGGTTCTGTCCGTGCCGATTCAGGGCGCGGTCATGATCCGGGCGTGCTTCACCGAAGAGGACATGAAGCGGCGCGCAGAGGTTTGCCACGACAACTACAGCTTCAAGGGCGTCCTCACCGTCGAGGCGGGAGTGGACGAGGGCGGCCTGCCGGTCCTGACCTATGAAACCACGGCGACGGCCTATCCGCGCGGCGCCTCTCGATCCGAGGATTCGTCGGAGAAACCGCCGCTGAAGCCCGCCGACCTGGTCACCTCGCGCGATCCGAGATGCAGCTTCAGCCGCCGATTCACCTTGGACGCCAAGACGGGCGAATACCAGCCGGGCAGCCCTCTGCCCGACTGCTCGGACTACACCGTCCCCTAGTAGGCGAAGTCGGCGTAGATGCGCTTCACGTCGCCCTGCCAGGCGCCGTGATACAGATCCAGCAGGCGCTCAGCAGGCGTGATCCCGCTGTCGGCGATGTCTTCCAGTTCCGACAGATAGCCGCGCTCGTCCACCATGCCGCCCGAGAATTTGGCGCGGTTCTTCAGCCCCTGTTTGGCGATGTTCACCAGGTCGACGGCGATGTCGCGCACCGATCGGCCCGCCACCTCGGCCTTCAGGCCCAGGCGGGTCACGTCGCGGCGCAGGCGCTCGTGGTCGGCGATGTCCCAGTCCTTGACCAGGTCCCAGGCGGCGGCCAGCGACGGCGCGTCGTACAGAACCCCGGCCCACAGGGCGGGCAGGGCGCAGATCCGGCTCCACGGTCCGCCGTCGGCGCCGCGCATTTCCAGATAGGCCTTCAGCCGCACCTCGGGGAAGAGGGTGGTCAGGTGGTCGTTCCAGTCCTTCAGGGTCGGATATTGGCCGGGCAGGGCGGGTAGTTTGCCGGCCTGGAAATCGCGGAACGACTGGCCCGAGGCGTCGATATAACGGCCGTCGCGCTTGGCGAAATACATCGGCGTGTCCAGCGCATAGTCGGCGTAGCGCTCGAAGCCGAACCCGTCCTCGAACACGAAGGCCAGCATGCCCGTGCGGTCGGCGTCGGTGTCCGTCCAGACGTTGGCCCGGGCCGACAGGAAGCCGTTCGGCCGGCCCTCGGTGAAGGGCGAGCAGGCGAACAGGGCGGTGGCGATGGGTTGCAGCGCCAGCGAGGTGCGGAACTTCATTACCATGTCGGCTTCGGAATCGAAGTCGAGATTGGCCTGGATGGTGCAGGTGCGCAGCATCATGTCCAGGCCCAGGGTGCCGACCTTGGGCATATAGGCGCGCATGATGTCGTAGCGGCCCTTGGGCATGACCGGCACCTGTTCGCGGGTCCACAGCGGGTCGAAACCGGCGCCCAGGAAGCCGACGCCGATCTGGTCGGCGACCTGCTTGACCTCCATCAGGTGCTGGCCGGTCTCGTTGCAGATGTCGTGGATGGTCAATAGCGGCGCGCCCGACAGCTCGAACTGACCGCCCGGCTCCAGGCTGACGGAGGCGACGAAGCCTTCGCTGTTCCGGCGCTCCAGTCCGATCAGAAACCCGTTTTCCTCGACGGGCGACCAGCCGAAGCGTTGCAGCCCCTCCAGCATGGCCTTGATGCCGTTCGGGCCGTCATAGGCGGGGCGCGCCAGCGTGGTCTTGTCGAAGCCGAACTTCTCGTGCTCGGCGCCGATGCGCCACTGGTCCTTGGGCTTGATCCCCTTGGACATGGTCTCGATCAGAGCGTCTCTGGAAAGCGGCGCGTTCTCGGCCATCTGTAACCCCTGCTGTCGCGGCTAGATGGCGGCTAAAGCCAAGTTCCTCAAGGGGGCGAGCGGAGTATTCTATCGCGCCCAATCACCGACGGCCGCCTGCCACAGGGTCATGGCGGCGATGGCGGCCGTGTCGGCGCGCAGGATGCGCGGGCCCAGCGACACGGCGGTGGTGAAGGGCAGGGACCGCAGCCGCTCGCCCTCTTCCGGCGAGAACCCGCCCTCCGGCCCGATCAGGATGGACCAGGGGCCTTCGCCTGCGTCGCGCAGGGACGAGACGGCGGGCGCCCCGCCCGTCTCGTCGCAGAACATCAGCCGGCGTCCGGTCTCCCACCCGTCCAGTAGGGCGTCTAGCTTGATCGGATCATCGACGGCGGGCACGTCCATCCGCCCGGTCTGTTCGGCGGCTTCCTCGGCGATGGCGTCCAGCCGGTCCAGGCGGATGCGGTCGGCGTTGGTGCGTTTCGTCAGGACCAGCCGCACCCGGCGCGCGCCCAGTTCGGCGGCCTTCTCCACGATGGTCTCGACCCGCGCCTTCTTCACCACCGCCACGATCAGTTCCAGATCAGGACCGAAGGTCTGGGGTCGCACCTGTTCCTCGGCGCGCAGGATCACGCCCTTCTTCAGGACTTCCGCGACCGTGCAGCGCCACTCCCCGTCGCGCCCGTTGAACACCAGCAGATCGTCTCCGGCCTTCAGCCGCATGACCTGGGTCAGATAGCGCGACTGATCCAGCGTAGGGGCCACAGCAGCGGCAGGGGCGAGGGCGCCCTTAACGCACAAACGTATCATCAAAAAACCGCTCATCCCCGCGAAAGCGGGGACCCAGTGAGAGCCTCAGATCAGGTCGTCGAACAGATCGCGCCATGCTGGATTTGACCGTTCGATCAGTTCCAGCTTCCACACGCGGTTCCATTTCTTGATCTGGCGCTCGCGTACAAAGGCCGCGTGGCGGCTGTCGTGCATCTCGAACCAGACCAGTGTGGCGCAGCCATACTTGGCGGAGAAGCCCTTGAACAGTTTGTCCCGGTGCTGGGCGGTGCGGAGGATGATGTCCTCGGTCGAGCCGGTATAGAGCGTCCCGTTCCTCTGGCTGGCGACGATATAGGTGAAGAAGGCCACCGGTGTGCTCCCCGAAAGCACTGGGTCCCCGCTTTCGCGGGGATGAGCGGAGGTTGACTGTCAGCTATTGTGAGGCTGAGCCAAAGCCAGTGCTTTGGCGGCCTTACGTTCACCTTTCCAAAAGGCACGCTTCGCCCACCGAAGGTGTTTCCACCGTTCGGGAGGCGGGGTGAGTATGTCCTTCTTCATGGTCGCCATTCTGCAACCATAGATCATTGTCTTTCGATTGTCTCGGCGCTACAGCGTTCGCGCGATCAGCAGCTTCATGATCTCGTTGGTGCCGCCGTAGATGCGCTGGACGCGGGCGTCCTTGTACAGCTGGGCGATCGGATATTCGTTCATGTAGCCGTATCCGCCGTGGAGCTGCAGCATCTCGTCGATGGTCTCGCCCTGGATGTCGGTGACCCAGTATTTGGCCATGGAGGCGGTGGCGGCGTCGAGTTTGCCCTGCAGATGCAGGCCGATGCAGTGGTCGGTGAAGACCTTGGCGACGGTCAGCTTGGTCTTGACCTCGGCCAGTTTGAACTGGGTGTTCTGGAAGTCGATGACGCGCTTGCCGAAGGCCTTGCGCTCCTTGACGTAGGCCAGTGTCGCCTCAAGCCCGCGCTCGGCGGCGGCGACGCCCTGGACGGCGATGTTCAGCCGCTCCTGAGGCAGTTGCTGCATCAGCTGGACGAAGCCCTGGCCCTCGGTTCCGCCGATGATGTTGTCGCCGGGGACCTTCACGTCGTTGAAGAACAGTTCGGAGGTGTCGTTGGCCTCCATGCCAATCTTGTGCAGGTTGCGACCACGCTCGAACCCTTCCGCGCCGTCGGTCTCGACCACGATCAGCGAGGTGCCCTTGGCGCCCTCGGCCGGATCGGTCTTGGCGACCACGATCAGGAAGTTGGCCAGCTGGCCGTTGGTGATGAAGGTCTTGGAGCCGTTGACGACATAGCCGTTGCCCGACTTGACCGCCGTGGTCTTGACGCCTTGCAGGTCCGAGCCCGCGCCCGGTTCGGTCATGGCGATAGCGCCGACCAGTTCGCCCGATTGCAGGCGCGGCAGCCAGCGCTGCTTCTGTTCCTCGGTGCCGTAATGCCAGATGTAGGGCATGACGATCGCGTTGTGCAGCGAAATGCCGAAGTGGTCCGCGCCCTTCCAGCCCAGCTGACGCATCAAGACGACCTCGTGCCGATAGTCGCCGCCGAAACCGCCGTCCTCTTCCGGCAGCGACAGGCCCAGCAGACCCGCCTCGCCCGCGTCATTCCACAGCTGACGCGGCACCGAGGAGTCAGCGATCCATTGCTGCACCTTCTCAAGCGGCGCGTGCTCGTCGATCCATTTGCCGACGCTGTCGGAGAAGAGGGTGATCTCTTCTTCACGCATGAAATCGGGATCGGGGCTGCCCAGCACGTTCATCGGTTTCGTCCCTGAGGTTTGCGGGCTTTTGCCCGTCTGGTTGATAAGAAAAACGGGCCGGCGAGATCGCCGACCCGTTTCGTCGTCAGTCTGAGATCAGAACGCCTCGGCCGGCATGGCCATCAGCACGTCGGCGCCGGTCTTCATCTTCTTCAGATGGGCTTCCGCGTCGGGCAGGATGCGCTCGACGAAGTAGCGGCCGGTCTGGAGCTTGGCGGAGTAATAGGGGTCGGTCGAACCGGCCTCGACCTGGGCTTGAGCGACCTTGGCCATCTGCGCCCACATATAGGCCAGCGCCGTCAGGCCGAAGACGTTGAGATAGTCCGTCGAGGCGGCGCCGGCGTTGTCCGGATTGGCCATGCCGTTCTGCATCAGCCACATGGTGCCGTCCTGCAGTTTGGCCTTCACGTCCGCCAGGCCGTCGACGAAGGGCTTGATCGCTTCATTGCCGCTGTTCTCGGCGACGAAGGCGTCGATCTCGCCGAACCAGGTCATGATGGCGCGACCGCCGTTGGCGGGCAGCTTGCGGCCGACCAGATCCAGCGCCTGGATGCCGTTGGTGCCCTCGTAGATCATGGTGATGCGGGCGTCGCGCAGATACTGCGAGGCGGTGAAGTGTTCGGTGTAGCCCGAACCGCCGTGCACCTGCATGCCCAAAGACGCGACGTGGAAGCCCTTGTCGGTCAGATAGGCCTTCAGCACCGGCGTCAGCAGGCCCATGTAATCCTTGGCCTTCTGGGCCACGGCCGCGTCTTCGGACTTCTCAAGGTCGGCGTGAAGCGCGGTCCACAGGATGAAGGCCTGGCCGCCCTCGACGAAGGCCTTGGACTCCAGCAGCATGCGGCGCACGTCGGGGTGGACCATAATGCTGTCGGCCGGGCCGTCCGGGTTCTTCGGTCCGGTCAGCGAACGGCCTTGCAGGCGGTCCTTGGCGAACTCGACGGCGGCCTGATAGGCGGCGGTGCCGATGGCCAGACCTTGCAGGCCGGTGCCGAGGCGGGCTTCGTTCATCACGACGAACATATTGTTCATGCCGCGGCCTTCTTCGCCGATCAGCCAGCCCTTGGCGCCGTCGTACTGCATGACGGCGGTGGCGTTGCCGTGGATGCCCATCTTGTGCTCGAGGCCGGCGCATTCCAGGCTGTTGCGCTCGCCCAGCGAACCGTCCTCACTCACCAGGAACTTGGGCACGACGAACAGCGACAGGCCCTTGATGCCCGGAACCGCGCCTTCGACGCGGGCCAGCACCGTGTGGATGATGTTGTCGGCGAAGTCGTGCTCGCCCGCCGAGATCCAGATCTTCTGGCCGGTGATCGAATAGGAGCCGTCGCCGTTCGGCACGGCCTTGGTGCGCACCATGCCCAGATCCGTGCCGCACTGCGGCTCGGTCAGGTTCATCGTGCCCGACCATTCGCCGGTCGCCATCTTGGGCAGATACTTCTGCTTCAGCTGTTCGGACGCATTGGCGTGGATGCCGGCATAGGCGCCCGCGGTCAGGCCCGGATACATCGAAAAGGCGGCCGAGGCGCCGGCCGTCATCTGGCCGAAGGCCGAGGCCACCACGCTGGGCATGCCCTGACCGCCGTAGGCCGGGTCGGCGGCCAGCGCCATCCAGCCGGCTTCGGACATGGCCTTGTAGGCTTCCTTCCAGCCCTTGGGTCCGGTCACCACGCCGCCCTCGGCCCAGTGGCAGCCTTCCTTGTCGCCCGGATTGTTGATCGGGGCGATGACCTCGTCGGCGAACTTGGCGCCTTCTTCCAGAATCTGGCTGACCAGATCCGAAGAGACGTCCTGGAAGCCCGGCTGGTTGGTGTAGCGGTCGATCTCCAGCACTTCATTCAGGATGAAGGTGAAGTCGCGGACAGGCGCCTTGTAGGCCATGGATTACGCTCTTGCTTTGAAGGGGTGGTGGTGGTCGTGGTTGAGACGCGCGCGCAGCAGCTTCTCATAGTCTTCGGCGCCCGGCAGCAGGTCGGGGCGGTGTTCGGACAGTTTGGATTCCATCCAGGCGCAGGCCTGTTCGGCCGTCTCGATGGCGCCTTCGATGTCTTCCAGCTGCTGTTTCAGCGCCGCGATCTGGGCGCGGTGCCGCACCAGGGCCACGGCCATCTGGTGGACGTTGTGATCCTTCTGATCATAGAGATCCATCATGTCCTGGATCTCCTGAAGGGTGAAGCCGATGCGGCGGCCCCTCAGGATCAGTTTCAGCCGGGCGCGGTCGCGCGCGTCATAGACGCGGGTCTGGCCCTTGCGCGCGGGCGTCAGCAGGCCCTTGTCCTCATAGAATCGCAGGGCGCGCGCCGTGGCGCCGAACTCGCGGCACAGCTGGCGAATGGAATAGGTGCGGTGGTCGTCGGCGGTGGCCATACGCCTTCATAACTTGACGTGCGCGTAAAGGGAAGAGGCTTACGCGCACGTAAGGGTAAGCTTTTCGCCTTTCCCGACGATCAGGCATGAAAAAGCCCGGAGCCTGGGGGAGGCTCCGGGCGCAAACGCCGGACTGGAGGGGGGAGAGGGGCCCGGCGTTCGATCTCTTTCAAATCAAGCCTTGCGGCGGCCCAGCAGCACCGGGATGGTGATGGCCAGCAGGATGGCGTTGACCGCCGCCAGTCCGAAGTCCTGGCTCAGCGCATGGATCGTCATCATGGTCGCTTCCATGACGATCAGGCCGACTACCGCCGTCAGCAGCAGCGGGCGACCCACCCGCCACGAGATCAGCGGGCTCAGCACGCCCATGGCCAGAACGATCTCGACCACGCCCAGGCCGCGCACCATGTTCTCGGGCGCGACGGCGGGCCAGCCCATCAGATTGATCAGGTTGGTCATCGGCTCGGTCAGCTTGGCGTAGCCGGCGGCGATGAAGAACATCGCGATCCAGCCCTGCAGCGTCCAAAGGGCGATGTTGGCGTAGGCGGCGCGGTTGCGCGACGGCGCGGTGGTGAAGGTCGAGGTGGTCATCGGGGAGGACGCCTGAAGGTCATGAACGGCTGCGATCCGACCTCAGGAGCCGTTCGCTGAAGCCTATATAGCGGCGCTTCAGACGGTTGTCATCATGCGATGACATCAACTGATGACATCAGCTGATGACTTTCTGTTACGGGCCGGGGGCATTGGGCCGATTCCCAATGCCCCACAAGGATTTGCGACGCGAGATTTCAGTCTTCGGGCTGCGGCCCCGGCGTCTGGACGATCAGGTCGCCGGGCTGGCAGTCCAGTTCGCGGCACAGGGCGTCCAGGGTGGAGAAGCGCACCGCGCGGGCCTTACCGGTCTTCAGGATCGACAGATTGGCCAGGGTGACGCCGACGCGGTCGGATAGTTCGGTCAGGGACATCCGGCGTTCGAGCAGCAGCCGGTCCAGTTGGATCATGATCATGGCGTGCGCTCCTCAGACCGTGGTCAGCTGTTCGTCGCGCATGGCCGACCCTTGCCGGAACACCTCGGCCAGGATGAAGACCACCAGAATGCCCAGCCAGGACCCCAGGTCGAAGTCGTAGTCGGACGGCGACTGGCCGATGCTCTGCGGGGCGACGAAGACCAGCAGCAGCGCCGTCAGCTGAATGCCGATCAGGCCCAGACCTACGCCTTGCAGCCGTTTGACGTTGGCGAACTCGAACGCGTCGCCCTGATTGACCGACAGCAGGATGCGCCGCAGCCGGTTGATGATCCACCAGGTGAAGCCGCAGGCCATCGCCGCGCCCAGCAGGGTCAGACGACCTGTCCATTGCAGGGTGTTGCTCGGATCGGCGCTCGCGCCTTTCAGCCCGTCGATCAAGCCTGCGCCGAAGCTGGGCACGATCAGGGTGAACAGGAAGACCAGGATCGTGGCGACAGCGCCGATCATCACGAACACATTGACGAAGCCCAGCAGCCAGCGCAGGACGCTGGCGACGGAATATTTGCCGATCATCTTCATCTCGAAGCCCTTCCATTCGGGTCGCCCTCCGCGACCGCCTTGGTGACTATCGATATGGATTTATCGATAAACAGGCAAGAAAATTATCGATAAACGAGATGAAGCTTTCGTAAGATTCGGCATCAGGCCGTTAAGTCCCAGGCCAAACGCGCCGCTTCCAGCCGCTCCAGCTTGTCATGGAAGGGCGTCCAGTCGTCGGCGTCGGCGACGGCGGCCCAGATCGCCTCGACCTCGTCGATCAGCATCTCCTCCGGTTCGCGCGCGGCGAACATCGGATGCTCCAGCCGCTCGATCCGGTCCGGTTCGTGTTCCATCAACGCAAAGCGGAAGGCGTCGAAGGCCTCGCCCTGATACAGTTTGGCGCGCGGTCTCGACAGGGCGCGGGCCGAGGAGGCGAAACCGCCGAACCAGTCGAAAAATAGCGGCTCCCACCGCAGGGCCGCGCCGCCCTCTCGCAACAGGGCCAAGGTCGTATCGACCAGCCGCTGATCCGCCGCCTCGCCCAGGCTCAGCACCCCCAGCCGCATCAAGAACGCGGCCCTCAGTTCGCGAATATAGGCGGGACCGAAGCCGTTCAGCGCATCCGTCAGCGGCTCGACCTCGGCGACCAGTTTCAGGCACCCGGCCAACTGCGTCAGGTTCCAGAACACCGCCTCCGGCTGACGTGCGAAGGCGTAGAGGCCTGTCTGATCGAAATAGGCGGCGGTGAAGGCCGGGTCGTATTCGGGCAGGAACCGCCAGGGGCCGTAGTCGAAGCTCTCGCCCGTGACGTTCAGATTGTCGGTGTTCAGCACCCCGTGCACGAAGCCGGCCGCGATCCACCGCGCCGTCAGTTTCGCCGAGGCCTCGACGACAGCCCGCAGCAGGCCGGGTGCATCGCCGGCGGCGACGCCCGGATGATACAGGGTGCGCACATGTTCGATCAGCGCCTCGATCTGGTCCTTGCGCCCCAGATAGGCCGCGCGTTGGAATGTGCCGAACCGCACATGGCTGTGCGACAGGCGCACCAGCACAGCCGACCGCGTCGGAGAAGGCTCGTCACCGCGCTCCAGCGCCTCGCCGGTCTCGATCAGCGAAAAGGCGCGGCTGGTCGGGACGCCTAGCGCCTCCAGCATCGTCGCCGCCAGCACCTCGCGCACACCGCCCTTCAGCGTCAGCCGCCCATCCCCGCCGCGCGACCAGGGCGTCCGGCCGGATCCCTTGGTCCCCAGGTCCATCAGCCGACCCGAGGCATCACGCATCTGCGCCGCCAAGAACCCCCGCCCATCGCCCAGATCGGGATTGTAGTGCCGGAATTGATGCCCGTGATAACGCATGGCGATCGGACCGGGCTGTCCCGACAGAGGCTCGAACCGTCCGAAGGCGGCGATCCATTCCGCCTCGCTCAGCCCCTCCAGCCCGACTTCGGCGGCCGCGCGGTCGTTGCGAAACCGCAGGGTCGTCTGGGGAAAATCTGCGGCCTGGACCGCATCGGCATAGTCCGCGCCCAAGTCGAAGAAGCGCGGTTCGGGGGTGTAGGCGGTAGAGACGGGCATGGCCGCTAGGTGCGGTCACCAGACGGGAAGCGCAACCGCTATCGGCAGAACTACGGTGAACGGCGGTTAACCGCGATTAAAGGCCTTGTCGCGCATGGGTCGGGAGATATGTCCGGGGCCTCGCCGACAAAGCGCATCCTGAAGACGACCGTGGCCGCCGCCACGGCCGGCGCCGTCGTGTTCGCGCCGATGGCGCCGCTGGCCCAGGAAGTCGGCCGGTCGCGCGATCCGCTGTCCATCAATATCGGCGCAAACGCCGAGTTCACGCGGGTCGAGTTCGGCGGCGTGATCGGGGTGCGCTCGCGCATCAGCCGCGAGGGCGACAAGGTCGTCGTTCGGCTGGGGACCACCGCTGCGCCCGACGTCTCGCGATTGAAGGTCGATCCGCCGGCCGGGGTGAAGTCGGTCGAGACGCGGCCGAGCCGGGGCGCGGGCGGCACGGACCTGATCCTGACGCTGGAACAGGGCGCGGATGCGCGCTCGGGCGTCGCGGACGGGGCGGTGTGGCTGAACCTCTATGCGCCCGGCAAGGCGCCGGAGGGCGGCGACGCCGCCGCGCCGCAGACGACCAAGGCCGTGGTGCCGGTGCGGGCCGAGACGGCCGGCGGCAAGACCGTCCTGACCTTCGACTGGGGCGCGCCGGTGGGGGCGGCGGTCTTCCGCCGGGGCGACGCGGTCTGGGTCGTGTTCGACACGGCCGCCCGTATGGATATGAGCGGCGCCAAGACGCTGGGATCGGCCAAGAACGCCCAGTGGGCGGCTGGGCCGGGCTATACGGCCCTGAGGATCGCCGAACCCGAAGGGCTGGGCGTCTCGGCGCAGGGCCAGGGCGGGACCTGGACCGTGACCTTGGGCGGCCCGGACGGCGCGGCTGGCGGGGTCGAGGTCGGCCGGTCCGACGACGGCGCGCCGGTGCTGGTGGCGCAGATGGCCGGGGCGACCAAGGCGGTCTGGCTGACCGATCCGCTGGTTGGCGACCGGTTCGCGGCGGTGACGGCCCTGGCGCCCGGCAAGAGTTACGCCGGCGGACGGCGCACGGTCGATCTGAGCCTGATCCCGACGGCGCAGGGCCTGGCGGTCGAGACGGCGGCCGACGACCTGAAGATCGAGGCGGCGGGAGATCTGGTGACGCTGAGCCGGCCCAAGGGGCTGGCGCTGTCGTCGCCGGCGGCCGGGCTGGAGACGGGCGACCACAATGCGGATGCGCCCAAGCGGGCGGCCTATCCGGCGCTGATCGACGAGGCCTGGGCCGCGACGGGCGAGGCGGGCTTCTCGGACCGCTATCGCCGGCTGCAGGATGCGGCCGGGCTGGAGACGATCGCAGCGGCGGACAATCCGCGCGCGCCGATCGAGGCGCGGATGGCGCTCGCTCGGTTCCTGGTCGGGTCGGGACTGAACTATGAGGCCATCGGGGTGCTGAACGCCCTGATCGCCAAGGCGCCCAACCTGCAAGGCGAGCCCGAAGTGCGCGGCCTGCGCGGCGTGGCGCGCGTCGGCGTCGGGCGGTTGGAGGAGGCCCAGGTTGATTTCGCGGGCGCGGCCCTGGCCAACGATCCGGCGACCAAGGTCTGGCTGGGCTATATCGCTTCGGAGATGGGCGACTGGGAAGGGGCGCGTCGCAACTTCGCCGCCGGCGCCCCGGCCATCGACAGCTTCCCCAAGGAATGGCGCGCGCGATTCGGCGCGGCCCACGCCATGGCCGCGATCCAGTTGAACGATCTGCCCGCCGCGCAGCAATTGCTGACCTATGTGTTCAGCCAGGATGCGCCGGCGGTCGATCAACTGACCGCACGTCTGGTGCAGGCGCGGATGTTCGAGCTGAATGGCGACAAGAACCGGGCGCTGGCGGTCTACAAGGCCGTGGCGCGCGCGCCGTTGGACGGGATCGCGACGCCGGCGAAACTGGGCGCCATCAGCCTGGAGCTGGACAAGGGTGCGATCACGCCGGATCAGGCGACGGCCCAGTTGGAACAGCTGAAATGGCGCTGGCGCGGGGATGCGACCGAGATGGCGGTCGTGCGCAAACTGTCGGGCATCTATCTGCAACAGGGGCGATACCGCGAGGCGCTGGACGCCCTGCGCGGCGCGGGCAAGCGGATGGCGGGCGTGCCGGGCGCAGCCGAGGTGCAGGCGGATCAGGCCAACGCCTTCCGCGCCCTGTTCCTGGACGGGGCGGCGGACGGTTTGCAGCCGGTGCAGGCGCTGGCGCTGTTCTATGACTTCCGCGAACTGACCCCGATCGGGGCGGACGGCGACGAAATGGTGCGGCGTCTGTCGCGCCGGCTGATCGACGTGGACCTGCTGGATCAGGCCGCCGAGCTTCTGAAGCACCAGGTGGACGAGCGTCTGGACGGGGTGGCCAAGGCCCAGGTCGCGACCAATCTGGCCACCGTCTATCTGATGGACCGCCAGCCGGAGAAGGCGTTGCAGGCCATCTGGGGTTCGCGCATCACCCTGCTGCCCAATGCGATGAACAGCGAGCGCCGGGCGCTGGAGGCGCGCGCCCTGATGGATCTGGGCCGGTTCGACCATGCGCTGGAGGTGCTGGACCGGGATCAGTCGAACCCGGCGCGCGAGGTGCGGGCCGACATCTTCTGGAAGCAGCAGAAGTGGGGCGAGGCGGCGCCGATCTATGAGGCGCGGCTGGGCGATCGCTACAAGACCGCGACCATACCGCTGACGCCAGCCGAGGAGAGCTGGCTGATCCGGGCGGGCGTCGGCTACTCGCTGGCCGGCGATCGGGCCGCGTTGCAGCGGCTGAGCGGGCGCTTTGGGCCGATGGTTCCCGGCGCGCGGTCGGCGGCGGCGCTGCGGGTCGCGCTGGACGACAATCTGTCGGGCGTGGCGGGAACGGGCGACTTCGCCAATCTGTCCAGCCAGGCCGACACCTTCGTCGGCTGGGTCAACAGCGCCAAACAGGCGTTCAGAAAAGACGCCGACGCCAAGAGCGCCGCCTAAATCGAAACGGGCGGAGATCGCATCGCGACCCCCGCCCGTCGAGCATTGCCGGTCCTGCATCGCAGGACCGAAAAGGCTTAGCCGTTGACGGCGTCCTTCAGCGGCTTGGAGACGCGGAAGCGCACGGCCTTGGAGGCGGCGATCTTGATGGTCGCGCCGGTAGCCGGGTTGCGGCCTTCGCGCTCAGCGCGGTCGGCGGTGTCGAAGACGCCCAGGTTCGAGATGCGGATGTCGCCGCCCGACTTCAGGGTCGAGTGGATGTTTTCGACGATCGCGGTCAGCACCTTGCCGGCGTCGGCCTGCGAAACACCAGCGTCCTTGGCGACGGCGGCGATCAGTTCGGCTTGAGTGGTCATAAGAAGCGTTTCCAGTGTTAGTCGCCCGATTCCGAGCGAGGACCGGGGGATCAACACGGATTTCCATACGCTTTGCAAGCGCCGATGACGCTTAAAGCCATATGGGGCGGGGGATTATCCGGTACCGGACGCCCGCTGGAAGCTCTCGACCAGGCTTCCGGCGACCAATCGCCAGCCGTCCACCAGCACGAAGAAGATCAACTTGAAGGGGAGGGACACAACCACCGGAGGGAGCATCATCATGCCCATGGACATCAGCACGCTGGCCACCACTAGATCGATCACAAGGAACGGAACGAAAAGGAGAAATCCGATTTCGAAGGCCTTCTTCAGCTCGCTGATCATGAAGGCCGGGGTGACCACACGCAGGGGCAGGTCCTGGACGTTCTGGGGCGGGTCGATCTTCGAGAGACGGGTGAACAGGGCGAGGTCCCCGCGGTCCACCTGGGCCAGCATGAAGGTTTTTACGGGTTCGGACGCCTGATCGAAGGCTTGGGGCAGTTCGATCTGCTGATCCATCAGCGGACGAATGCCCGAATCATAGGCGTCCTGCCAGGTCGGGGCCATGACGATGGCGCTCAGGAACAGCGACAGGGACACCAGGACGGCGTTCGGCGGCGACTGTTGCAGGCCCAGCGCCGTGCGCAGCAGCGACAGGACCACGATGATCCGCACGAAGCTGGTGGTCATGATGACGATGGACGGCGCCAAGGACAGGACGGTCATCAGACCGACCAGCTGGACCACGCGCTGGGTCAGGCCGGCGCCGGTGCCCAGATCAATGTTCAGGGCCGAGCCGCTTTGCGCCGCCTGCTGAGCCAGGGCCGCGACGGGCCAGGCCAGGCAGACCAGAGTGGTGAACAACGACAGCAGGGCCGCGCGTTTCAGCTCGGCGCTGGTGGGGCTTACGAACACCTTCTCCCTCCCCCGGCGGGGGAGGGTGGTCGCGGAGCGACCGGGTGGGGGCGCCTCGGAACAGGCGTGCGATGTGATGCGGAACAGGCGTGCGATGGATCGCCCTGCCGCCCCCACCCGACCTCGCTGCGCTCGTCCACCCTCCCCCGCCGGGGGAGGGAGAGTTTCGGTGCGGCCGGTCATTGGCCTATCCCCTGCTGACGCGGCTCGATTAGTTCGCGACCTTCGCCCAACAGGATCAGCCGTTCCTCGTCGTCGACGCGGACCAGAACGAGGCGACGGGCGGGGTCCAGCACCAGGGTCTCGACGACCTGAAGCCGGCGCTCGCCGCGCTCAGCGTTCAGCCGGGCCAGAATTTGCGGCGCATAGCGGCGCGCAGCCCAGGCCGCGATCCCGATCAGGCCGAGGGTGAAGGCCAGGCCGAAGACCGCCCGGGCGAGATCGAGGAAATTCATGACGCTGCAAAGGCCCCGCGCAGTCCGCGCTTAGACCCTGAATGTTAACCAGCACGGTTAACGACCCGTTGAGATAACCCCCTATTAACCATCCAGGCGGCATTTTCTGCCCATCGCGCGCATTCGCGTCGCACGGGAGACCGCCATGGGCGTCGCCGACATACCGCTGCTGGGGCAGATCAAGGGCCGACTGGGCTGGCTGGACGCACGCCAGCGGGTCATAGCCGAGAACGTCGCCAACGCCGATACGCCGGGCTTCGTCGGGCGCGACCTGAAACAGCCGACCGACTTCGCCGCCGCCATGCGCTCGGGCGGGGGGCTGCAGATGGTGCGCACCAATGCGGCCCATATCGCGCCTGCCGGTTCACCGGTGCGGTTCGCTCCGACCAAGGCGCCCGATTCGGAGACCACGCTGGACGGCAATTCGGTGGTGGTCGAAGAGCAGATGCTGAAAATGGCCGAGAGCCGCATGGCCTATGACGCCGCCATCGGCTTCTACCAGAAATCCATGTCCATGATCCGCATGGCCGCCAAGCGGCCGGGCGCCTGAGCCGATGGCCGAGAAGGACTGACCCATGCCTGATCCCATCCCCCCTTCGAACAGCGCCATGGCGGTGGCGGCCTCGGCCCTGAAGGCGCAGCAGTCGCGCATGCGCGTGATCGCCGAGAACATCGCCAACGCCCAGTCGACGGCGCGCACGCCGGGCGGCGAGCCCTATCGCCGCCAGATCCCGGTCTTCCAGGCGCGCGAGGTCGATGGGGCGACCGGCGTCACCCTGGCCGAGGTCCGGCCCGACCAGGGCGACTTCAAGATGGACTATGACCCGTCGCACCCGGCCGCGAACGCGCAGGGGTATGTGATGCGGCCCAATGTCGACACCCTGGTCGAGGCGATGGACATGCGCGAGGCGCAGCGCGCCTATGAGGCCAATCTGAACGTCATCGAGACGGCGCGGTCGATGGACAGCCGCACCCTCGACATCATCAAACGCTGAGGACTAGGCCATGAATCCGATGATGGCCGCCAAGGCCTATGCCGCCGTTCAGGGCGGCGCCATGCCGACCGGACTCTCCGGCGCAGCCCATGCGCCCGGCGTCGGGGACGGCGGCTTCGCCGACCTGGTCAAGAACGCCATGACCGACATGACCCAGCAGTCGCGCGCGGCCGAAACCGAGATGACCCGCTCGGTCCAGGGCCAGGGCAATCTGATCGATGTGGTCACGGCGCTGAGCTCGGCCGAGGCGTCCCTGGAAACGGTGATCTCGGTCCGCGATCAGGTGATTTCCGCCTATAAGGAAATTATGGCGATGCCGATCTGACAGCGGGTCAGAAGTAGCGTTCGCCGATCCGCAGGGTGTCGCCGGGCGAAACACGCGCATCGGCGGTCAGCGGCTGGGCTTCTTCGACCTGTGATCCGGCGCGACGCACGAAGACGCGGCGCGTGTTGGCGCGATAGGTGAAGCCTTGGGCCGTCGCCACGGCGTTCAGCACCGTCAGGTCCGGCAGATAGGGGTATTCTCCCGGCCGATTGACCTCGCCCAGGATGTAGATCGGCCGATAGGTCAGGACCTGGGCGGTGACGCGCGGCTGGTTCAGATAGCCCTGGCTCAGGGCTTGAGCGACGGCGTCCTGAAGCTGGGCGCCCGTCAGGCCGGCAGCTTGGACCTCGCCGATCAGGGGCAGGGCGATCCGGCCGTTGGCGTCGATCACGAACTCGCCGCCCAGCGCCGCCTCGCCGAAGACGTCGATGCGCACCTTGTCGGCGGAGGCGAGGCGGTAGTCCGACACGCCCTGAGGCGCAAAGGCGGTCAGGCCCAGCGACAGGATCGCGACCAGCAGGCCGATGCCTCTTCTTGCCCCCACTGTCATCGCCCCAAATCGTTCCGGGTGTGAATGCTAAACGTGTCGGTTGTTCGGGTCTAGGGGCGGTCCGACAGGATACGGGCGGCGAGATCGCGGGCTTGGCCGCGCAGGTCGGGCACGGCCGTCATCTCCCAGAAGGCGCCGCGCGTCAGGGGGCCGATAGCGTGAAGACCGCGCGCGGGTGCGCCCGCCCCGTCCAGCAGGCCGCCCTCGTCATCGACCTGCAGGCCCAGGCCCAGGGGATCGGGGCGACCGTAACCCTTGTCCAGGATATCCCGGATCATCGGTTCGGTGCTCTTGGAGATCACGCCCAGCGGCCCGGTGCAGTTCACGACCAGATCGAACCGTTCCTTGATGGCGCGCTTCTTTCCGCGCGGACGCCACGAGACCTCGATGACGTCGGTGGCCTTCAGCTCGGTCAGCTTGCCGGCCAGGATCGTCAGTTCGCCGGCAGCCAGCATGGAATGGATGTCGCGGGCCGGACCGGGCGACAGGCGGTGGCGATGCACGTCCCACAGGGGACGCAGATGGCGCAGAAAGCGGCTGCGCTCGACCCGCGACCAGCCGCGCCAGATGTCGCGCGCGGAATGGCGCAGGCGGTCGAACACGGCGCGCCAGTCGGCCTCGGCGGTCGCGGCGCGGATCTGGCGCAGGATTTCGGCCGGGCTGCCCGAAAAGCCGCCGACATAGGGCGTGGGCGGAACGGTCGCGTGGGCGCGGGGCAAAAGACCGTGACGCGACAGGGCGGTCAGGCGGCGTCCGGGCCGGCGCAGGGTGATGGCCGCATCCACCATCGTCAGGCCCGACCCGATCAGCAGGACGTTGCGGGCGTCGCGCGCCGTCTGAGGATCGAACCGCCAGGGGTTTTCGACATAGGCGGGGGAGGCGCGCACCGCGTCCTCGACGCCGGAGGGCGAGGCGGGCTCCAGATTGCCCAACGCCAGCACGACCTGATCGGCCGCGACCTCTCCGTCGCTGGTCAGGATACGCCAGCCTTCGTTCTGGCGATCGATCGAATGAGCCTCGGCGCCGATCAGGGTCAGGCGGTCGGGGGCGTCGTCCAGCGCCTCGTCCAGCAGGGCCTGAAGATAGTCGCCGTAGACGCCGCGGGTGATGAAGCCGTCCTGCGCGCGCCATGACGGCTGTTCGGCCAGCCAGTCGGCCAGGTGACTGGGCTGGTCGGGAAAGGCGCTCATATTGTCCAGGCGGACGTTCAGCAGATGGCCGGGATTGCCGGTGTCATAGGCGGTGCCGGGACCGAAGACGCCGCGCCGTTCGATCAGGGTGACGCGCACGTCGCGCGAGGCCTTCAGCAGATTGACGGCGGTCAGCAGACCGCTGAAACCCGCGCCGACGATGGCGACATGCGGTCCATTCTGCTGCGGCACGCGCACCCCCGTTTTCCGTTTCCGTCGCTGTCGATAACATGCGCCGGGCCAGACGGATCATGGCGATAAATATCTATCTGGCCAGTAGGAATATGGCCGCCGCGTTTCAATCGACGGCCAGGCTTGTGCCGTCTTTCCGGGGCGTCCGAAGGACGAACCCGAAACCTAGGAGACGCGCATCCGGCGGCGAATGCGTTCAGTAGCGCGACCTTGGCCCTGGGTTCCGGGTTCTTCGCTGCGCTCAGCCCCGGAATGACGATTTAGGGCGATCAGCGACGACGCCGCCCTGCGCGCAAATCGGCCAGCGCCAGGGGGATCAGGCTCCAGGGCTCGACGCAGTAGCGGACGAACAGCCGTTTGGGATCATGCAGCAGGCGATAGGCCCATTCGATGCCGGCGCGTCCCATCCAGCGCGGGGCCGCGCTTTGAACCCCCGCCTCATAGTCGAAGGCGGCGCCGACCGACAGGATGACGCAATCGGGCAGGCGCTCGAAATTGTCGGCGATCCAGAGCTCCTGGCGTGGCATTCCCATGCCGACGAACAGGATGTGGGGCTGGAAGGCTATGATCCGATCCAGGACGGCGGCGTTCTCGGACGACCCGGGCCGGGCGTCGAAGAAGCCGTGGTGGATGGCGATGTCGGCGTCCGGATAGCGGAGCTTCAGCCGGCGGGCCGCCTCGTCGCCGACGCCGGGCGCGCCGCCGACGGACAGGACCCGCCAGCCCTCGCGGTTCGCCACGCTCCAGAAATGGTCGCGCCAGTCCAGATAGGTGCAGCGGTGAAAGCCCCGGCTGTGCAGGCCCAGGGCGCGCGAGAAGGCCAGAAGCGGCGTCGAATCGACCTCGATCAGATCAGCCCTGTCGTAGAAGGCGGCGAGTTCAGGCCGCTTCTGCATCAGATAAAGGCTGTGCAGGTTGTGATTGGCGATCAGGCTCTTTGCCCCTTGTCGCACCGCCTGCTGGATGTGGTGCAGCACCTCTTCCGGCTTCACCAGATCCATCGATTGACCCAGGATCGTGACCCGCTCGTGGGCGCGGCGGTTCTGGCGGAACGGCGCGCGCGGCCGGGCGCGACGCTCCGTAGCGAAGCGCTCTGGCGCAGAGGGGCTGAGAGACGGGTCCGCCATGAGGCGCTTCTAGGCGACCTGGCCTCAAGACGGGGTTAGAAAACAGGCTTAGCGCCCATTAAGTCGCCGCCGGACGCGGATCGAAAATGATGTGCGGCCAGGCTTGGTGCGCCGCGCGCGCAAGAAATCTCGCAAAGGCGAAAAATCCTTGTTGACCCCGCCCGGAGCCTCCCTTAGAGGTCCGCGCCTTCCCGATGGAAACGCCGCAAGGCGCTGCCGACGGGGCCCAGATGGCGGAATTGGTAGACGCGCTGGCTTCAGGTGCCAGTGGCTTAACGGCCGTGGAGGTTCGAGTCCTCTTCTGGGCACCATCTTTCAGAAAGCGTCGCACCGAACGGTGCGGCGCTTTCTTTGTTTTGGCCTATCGCCTCGCGCGCGACGGCATTTTTTGTGGCCTATCGGAATGCGCGCGGCGCATTCCTGCTTGAGGCCGTTTCGTGAATAAGCTTGCCCGTTTCGCGCGCCGTGTTCGCCGTGTAAGAGCCTGAGCATGACCGTTTACCTGCATGAGGGCGACCTGCCCGACGATCTGGACCTGGGGTCCGAGGTCGCCATCGATTCCGAGACCATGGGCCTGCGTTTTCGCCGCGATCCGCTGTGCGTGGTGCAGCTGTCGTCGGGCGACGGAAACGCCCATGTCGTGCGGCTGAACCGGCCCGCCTATGACTGTCCGAACCTGAAGCGGGTGCTGACCGATCCGGCGGTGACCAAGATCTTCCATTTCGGCCGGTTCGACATCGGCATGTTCCTGCTGCACCTCGGCGTCGAGACGCGACCGGTCTATTGCACCAAGATCGCCTCCAAGCTGGCGCGCACCTATACCGACCGGCACGGGCTGAAGGACGTGGTGCGCGAGACGGTGGGCGTGGACCTGTCCAAGGCGCAGCAGTCCTCGGACTGGGGCGCCGAGACTCTGAGCCAGGCGCAGCTGGACTATGCGGCGTCGGATGTCCTTTATCTGCATGCGGCCAAGGCCAAGCTGGACATGATGCTGGCGCGCGAAGGGCGAACCGATTTGGCCGCTGAATGTTTCGACTTCCTGCCGACGCGGTCGGCGCTCGACCTGGCCGGCTGGGACGAGACCGACATCTTCGCCCACAGCTGAGGCGCGCTTGACCGAACACGGCGAACAGTCCCGCATCGAGGCCGACGAGGCCAGGGTCGCCCTGGCCGGCGCGCGCTGGCGTGCGCGTTCGCGGCGGGTGAAGCTGTATCGCCGCGTCCTGCCGATCATCATCCTGGTGCTGGCGGGCGGCGCCCTGACCTGGACCGTGTTTCGCACCGTCATGTCGGGGGTGGAGCGCAAGGCCAGCCAGAGCCAGGAAGTCCGGCTGGACGCCCCCCTGTTCCACGGTCAGGACGCGCAAGGCCGCGCTTTCACCGTCGGCGCCCAGGGCGCCGTGCGCGACCCCAATACCGGCAAGTTCAAACTGATCGGCCCGGCGCTGAAGCTGAATCTGGGCGGACGCAAGGTCACCGAACTGACCGCCGACGGCGGCCTCTATGACGAACAGGCCAAGACGGTGACGATCGGCCCGAACGTTCGCATTTCGGACGGTGGGACGGGCTTCGTCCTCACCACGCCCGAGGCGGTGGTCGACACCTCGACCGGAAACGTCACTGGTTCAAAGGGCGTTCAGGGTTCCGGCCCTATTGGAACCATCAACGCATCGTCCTATGCGATCTACGATCAGGGACAGCGCGTCGTGTTCGACGGCGCAGGCGACAACAAGGTGAAGGGCGTTCTGACGCCCAAGGGGTCAGGCGGATGATCGTGACGAAGATTTCGAAGACGCTGGCCGTCATCGCTGCGGCGGCCGTCGTGGTCATGCCGGTCCTGGTGGACGCCCAGGCCAAGGCGACCAATCAGCCCGTCGCCTATGGCGCGGACTCGGTCGAATACGCCCCCAACCGCATCATCCTGCGCGGCCGAGCGGAGGCGACGCAGGGCGGCAACCGCTTCCGCGCCGACACCCTGACCTTGGTCAGCGGCGAGGGCGGCGATCTGCAACGCGCCGAGGCCAGCGGCACGGTCTATTTCGTGACGCCCGATCAGTCGATGCGCGGCGACCGCGCCGTCTACAACCTGGGCAACGGCGAGATCGTGGTGACGGGCAACGTCATCCTGACCCAGGGCAAGAACGTCCTGACCGGCTCGCGCCTGGTTTACAACATCAACACCGAGACGGCCCGCATGGACGGCGCGCCGCGCGGCGCCGCCGGAAGCCGCGTGCAGGGCGTCTTCTATCCCAACTCGAACTGAGGCCGTCTGGCCGTCACGGACCTGAGCATTTGGCGCGCAAGGAACTGTCAGCCCTGAACCTGGACGAGCGGCCCCAACCGGCCGCCGTGGCGCCCGCGCCTGCGGAAAAGGGCCTGCGGGTGATGAACCTGGCCCGGTCGTTCGGCCAGCGCCAGGTGGTGCGCGACGTGTCGTTGACGGTGCAGCGCGGCGAGGTCGCGGGCCTGCTGGGTCCCAACGGCGCCGGCAAGACCACCTGCTTCTACATGATCACCGGCCTGATCCCGCCGGATTCGGGCGCGATCTGGCTGGACGGCGAGAACATCACCGGCCAGCCGATGTATCAGCGCAGCCGCATGGGCCTGGGCTATCTGGCGCAGGAAGCCTCGATCTTTCGCGGCATGACGGTCGAGCAGAACGTCAAGGCGGTGGTCGAGCTGAACTATCCGCGCGATCAGATCCGCGCCGAGACCGACCGGCTGCTGAACGAACTGCACATCGACCATCTGCGCCACGCGCGCGCCACGGCGCTGTCGGGCGGCGAGCGTCGGCGGGTGGAGATCGCGCGGGCGCTGGCCGGACGGCCGTCCTTCATGCTGCTGGACGAACCCTTCGCCGGCATCGACCCCCTGGCCATCGCCGACATCCGCACCGTGATCCGCTATCTGGCCAGCCAGGGCATCGGCGTGCTGATCACCGACCACAATGTGCGCGAGACCCTGGACATCACCGACCGTGTGTCGATCATCTCGAACGGCGCGGTGCTGTTCGAAGGCACGTCCGACGAGGCGATCCACGACGCCGAAGTGCGCCGGGTGTATCTGGGCGAAAACTACATCTGATCTGCGCTTTCGGCCGCTCGCTTACATGCCGTCATCCTCGGGCTTGACCCGAGGATCAGGTGGTCCGCGGCATCGCTGTCAGCATCGTCTCATTACGCACTGAACATCCGATCCTCGGGTCAAGCCCGAGGATGACGTGTTGAGGAATGCGTGCTCGCGCGCCGTTCGTCTCGCGTTAACCGGTTCGGCGACATTCTGTCCCAGCAAGTTCCGGGCCACTCGGCGGCCGGGCGGGAAGATTTCGAACGTGATCGGGCAAAGGTTAGAGGTCAGGCAGGGGCAGGGGCTGGTCATCACGCCCCAGCTGCAGCAGGCGATCAAGCTGCTGCAACTGTCGAACCTCGAGCTGGAGGACTTTGTCGAGGCCGAGCTGGAGCGCAATCCGCTGCTGCAACGCGAGGAGCCGGAGGGCGAGACGCCCGAGCCGGTCGAGCGCGTCGAGGCGACGGCGGACGGTGAAATGTCTTTCGGCGACGGGGTCGGCCATGAGGCCGTGTCCGGCATGGATGCGGGTTCGGACGATGTCTATGGCGACGCCGCGCCGGGCGAGCGCACCAGCGACCGGATGACTGACGAAGCCCAGCCTGGGCTGTCGGACTGGTCCAGCGCCGGCAAGGGTGGCCAGATGTTCGAGGGCGAGGGCGAGCGGCCCGACGCGCACGAGTTGACACTGTGGGAGCATCTTCAGGCCCAGGCGTCGAGCGCGGGCCTGACGCCGGCCGACCACGGCATCGCCCTGACCCTGATCGATGCGACCGACGAGGGCGGCTATCTGCGCGGAGAACTGACCGAATTCGCCGACCGGCTGGGCGTGCCGCTGGAGCGGATCGAGGCGGTGCTGAGCGTTTGTCACGGCTTCGAGCCGACCGGGATCATGGCGCGGTCGGTGCCGGAATGCCTGAAGCTGCAACTGATCGAGCGCAACCGGTTCGATCCGGCGATGGCGGCGCTGCTGGACAATCTGGACCTGCTGGCCAAGCGCGATCTGGCGGGCCTGCGCCGCGTCTGCGAGGTCGATGGCGAGGATCTGACCGACATGATCGCCGAACTGCGGGCGCTGACGCCGCGTCCGGGCGCAGGCTTCGGCGGCGAGCCGGCGCAGACGGTCGTGCCCGATGTGCATGTGCGGCCCGATCCCGCCGGCGGCTGGCGGGTCGAGCTGAACGCCGACACCCTGCCGCGCCTGTTGGTGGACAAACGCTATCACGGTCTGGTTCAGGCCGGCGCGCGCTCGGATACCGAAAAGACCTTCGTCGCCGACTGCGCCGCCCAGGCCAACTGGCTGGTCAAGTCGCTGGATCAGCGGGCCAAGACCATTCTGAAGGTCTCATCCGAGATCGTGCGCCAGCAGGACGCCTTCCTGGCCTTCGGCGTCGAGTTCCTGAGGCCGCTGAATCTTAAGACCGTCGCCGACGCCATCGGCATGCATGAATCGACCGTCAGCCGCGTCACCTCGAACAAATATATCGCCACGCCGCGGGGCGTGTTCGAGCTGAAATTCTTCTTCACCGCCGCCATCCAGTCGGTGGACGGCGCATCGACCCATTCGGCCGAAGCCGTCCGTCACAAGATCAAATCCATGATCGACGGCGAAGGGGTTGAGGGTGACGTTTTGTCCGACGACCGGATCGTGGAAATCCTGAAGGAAACGGGCATCGACATCGCCCGCCGCACCGTGGCCAAATATCGGGAAGCCTTGAGGATTCCGTCCTCGGTCGAGCGCCGCCGGATGATGAAGACCGGCTGACATCCATAGCCAAGCGTGACCACAAATCGGTGATCTGGATTGACACCAAATCGGGTCGGGCGCGTTCTATCGGCATGCAAGTCCAAGTCAGCGGCAAGCAAGTGGATGTCGGCGAAGCGTTAGGCTCGCGCATCTCCCAGGAACTCGAAGACGGGGTCGGAAAATACTTCGCCCGAGGCGGTGAAGACGCCGAGGTCGTGGTGTCCAAGGACGGCCACAACTTCAAGGTGGACTGTTGGGTCCGCCTCGCGTCGGGCCAGACCCTGGTGACGACCGGAATGGGCGGCGACGCCCACTCGGCCTTCACCGAGGCGCTGGATCGGCTCGAAAAGCGGGTTCGCCGCTACAAGCGCCGGCTCAAGGACCACCACATCGGACCCAAGGGTCTGTCGCCCGAGAAGACCGAAAACGCCGCCCGCGAAGTCGCACGCAGCATCGTGCTGCGTGATCCCGACAGCGTGGAAGACGACGTCTTCGGCGACACCAGCGAGAACGACGGCCCGCCGCCGGTGGGCATGGTCATCGCCGAAACCGAGCACGAAATCCGCACCATCACAGTCGGACGGGCCGTGCTGGAGCTGGATATGACGGGCTATCCGGTCGTGCTGTTCCGCAATGCGGCGCACGGCGGTCTGGCCGTCGTCTATCGTCGCCCGGACGGCAATGTGGGATGGATCGATCCCGAGCGGACGGCCAAGTCCAACGGTTCGGTGAACTAAGCCTCAGTTTGACTTCGGCGCGGTTGTCTCTAAACGGGCGGCCGCGCCGTTGTCTGCTGCGTGTATCGAGGTTGTGTAATGGACATCGGTGATCTGCTCGCGCCCAAGGGCGTGGTGCTGCGCAGCGGCGCGTCGTCCAAGCGACAGGCGCTGCACGCGCTGGCCGAGGCGGCTTCGCATGCGCTGGGCCTCGACGAAGCCCGTATTTTCGACGCCTTGATGGAACGCGAGACGCTGGGATCGACCGGACTGGGATCCGGGGTCGCGGTGCCGCACGCGCGTCTCACCGAGGTCGAGAAGGTGACGGCTGTTTTCGTGCGACTGGATACGCCTGTGGCCTATGATGCTGTGGACGACCGGCCGGTCGATCTGATCGTCGGCCTGTTCGCGCCGCCCAAGGCAGGGGCCGAGCATCTGAGGGCATTGGCGGCGGTGTCGCGCGCGCTGCGGTCGCCCGAACTGCGGGAGCAACTGAGACAGGCGCGCACGACCGATGCGATCCGCGCCCTGTTCGTCAAGGACGCCACGGCCGCGACAGCGGCCTGAACTTCGGCGTGAACGGCGGCGCCTGCGTGCCGCCATCCCCAAAATCAGTGAACGGAAACCGGCTCCAGCTCGTGCGCTACGGCGGCGGCGAAGGCGGTGTCGCGGTCGATCATGACCGCCAGACGCTCGCCGTCGGCGCTGTGGACGGCATAGAGCATCTGGCCGGGGTTCAGATCCACGTCCTTGATCTCGACCGCCTCTTCAAGCAGGTCCGAGGCCTTGATCTCGCGCACATACACCAGGTCGGGGGCGCCCAGTCCGGCAAAGTCTTCCTTGGTCATCGTCATCGGCGTCATTAGGACCGCCTCCTTCATATTTGACAACGCCCGGATCGCCGGGCGGTTCGAATGGCTGTGGTTTTCAGCCGGCCGTGATCGGAATGCGCCGCACCTGGCGCTCGGCCTCGGGCCGGATCAGGTCGACGTGCAACAGGCCGTGCTCCAGTCGGGCGCCCTCGACTTCCAGCCCGTCGGCCAGGACGAAGTTGCGAACGAAGCCGCGCGCCGCGATGCCGCGATGCAAAAAGGCCTGCTCACCCCTGCCGGCGTCGTCGCGTTTGCCGGCGATGGTCAGCTGCCGGCCGTCCAGGGTTATGGCCAGTTCGTCAGGCGCGAACCCGGCGACGGCCAGGCTGATGCGGACGCCCGCATCGCCGATCTGTTCGACATTGTAGGGCGGATAGCTTTCGGCCGCGGCCTTGGCGGCGCGGTCGATCAGGGCGCGGGTGTGGTCGAAGCCCAGCAGAAAGGGGCTGTCGAACAGCAGGGTGCGCGTCGTCGTCATCTGGGGTCCTTACGTCAGCGACCGAGCGGTCGGTCTCCCGCAATCGGCAAGACCGTCCGTCACAGATGAAGATGGGGGCTGGCGAGGGCGGGATCAACCGGCAGCCCCTGCGGTCCCCAAATCTCGTCATCCTCGGGCTTGACCCGAGGATCAGGCGTTGCACCGCTCATGCGGAAGGGCGTCGCGCGGCCGGGGCCGACTTCTAACGCGAAGCGGCGGATGATCCGGTCCTCGGGTCGAGCCCGAGGATGACGGACGGGGCGAAGGCGTCCCTAGTGGATGGTCTCGCCGTGCTGGGTATAGTCCAGCCCCTCCACCTCTTCGTCCTTGGTGACGCGCAGGCCCGTGGTGAACTTGCAGATCATCAGGACGACGAAGGTGCCTACCGCGCTCCAGGCGATGACGCCGACCAGGCCCACGGCCTGTTTCCACACGGTCGCCCCCTCCGACAGGGCATTGACGGTCGTGGTGGCGAAGACGCCGGTCAGCAGCGCGCCGACGATGCCGCCGACGCCGTGCACGCCAAACGCGTCCAGACTGTCGTCGTATTTCAGCGCGTGCTTCAGCCAGACCGCGCCCGCATAGCAGGCGGGACCGCCGATCAGGCCGATGAAGAAGGCGCCCTTGGGATCGACGAAACCGGCGGCGGGGGTGATGGCGACCAGACCGCCGACGACGCCCGACAACAGGCCCAGCAGGGTCGGACGCTTGCGATCGAACCATTCGATGGTCATCCAGCCCAGGGCGGCGCTGCCGGCGGCCAGTATGGTGTTGAAGGCGGCGGTCGCGGCCAGAGCATCCGCCGCGCCTGCTGACCCGGCGTTGAAGCCCAGCCACCCGACCAGCAGCAGGCCAGTGCCGATGGCGCTATAGACCAGGTTGGCGGGGGCCATGTTGTCGCGCCCGAAGCCGTGACGCGGCCCCAGCACCAGGGCGCAGACCAGGCCGGCGATACCGGCGTTGACGTGGACGACCGCGCCGCCCGCAAAGTCGAGCACGCCCAGCCCGCCCAGATAGCCGCCGCCCCAGACCTGGTGACAGATCGGCGCATAGACGATCAGGTGCCACAGGCCAAAGAACAGCAGGCTGGCCGAGAACTTCATCCGCTCGGCGAAGGCGCCGGCGATGAGGGCCGGGGTGATGATGGCGAAGGTCATCTGGAAGGCGACGAACAGCAGTTCTGGTAGGCCGGGCAGCAGGCTGTGGGCCGTCTGGGCCGTCACGCCGTTCAGGAAGGCGGCCTGCACCCCGCCGATGAAGCCATTGGCCGCCTCCGGTCCCTTGCCGAACGACAGGCTGTAGCCGACCAGGAACCACAGGACCGAGACGATGGCGAAGGCGGCCGCCGACTGGGCGACGACGCTGATGATGTTCTTCTTCCTGACCATGCCGCCGTAGAACAGGGCCAGACCCGGCAGGGTCATCAGCAGCACCAGGGCCGTCGAGGTCAGGATCCAGGCCGTCGCCGCCGTGTCGATGACCAGCGGCGCCTGATGCGCCAGCAGGGCCGGGGCCGCCAGGGCCGGTGAGGCGAAGGCCGCCGCCCCGGCGACGAGCGTGACGGCGAGGGCGGCGGATCGGGTCATGGCGGCTTTCTAAGGCAGGCGGTTCGGTGTCAGGCGGAGGTCTTCAGGCGTTCCGTGCGGGCGACGATGTCGGTCAGGGGCACGATGCGGACGAAGCGGTTCAGGCTGTTGTCCCAATCCGCCAGCAGACGCCGCGCCAGGGGCGAGGCCGTCGCGGCCAGATGAGCCTCGATCAGGCCCTTCAGTCGATCGGCAGCCTCTGCGTCCATGTCGGTCACGCTCGCCAGGTCGCCGTTCAAAGCGCGCTCGGCATGGCCCGGCTGGTCCAGCACGAACAGCTCGCCGCCGCTCATGCCCGCCGCCAGGTTCCAGCCGACCGGACCCAGGACGACCACGCGCCCGCCGGTCATATATTCGCAGCCGTGCGCGCCCAGCCCCTCGACCACGGCCTCGGCGCCGGAGTTTCTGACCGCGAACCGCTCGCCCGCCGCGCCGGCGACGAACAGACGGCCCGAGGTCGCGCCATACAGGGTGGTGTTGCCGCAGATCAGCTGATCCTCGCGCCATTCGGGCGTTCGGATCGAGATTTCGGCGCCCGACAAGCCCTTGCCGACATAGTCGTTGGCTTCGCCCGTCAGATGCAGTTCCAGCCCCTTGGCCGCAAAGGCGCCGAAGCTCTGACCCGCGATGCCTTCCAGCCGCAGCTTCAGACGACCTGCCGGACCTTGCGCGCCGAAGCGGCGCACGATGGCCGAGGACAGGGCCGCGCCGACCGTGCGCTGGGTGTTGTTCAGCGGATAGGACAGTTCCAGCGTCTGGCCGCGATCCAGGAAGCGCACGGCGTCCTTCAGCACGGCGGCGTCCAGGCTGTCGGCGATGGGCTTGCGCGTCGTCTTGTCGGCCCATTTGCCAGCCGCGCCCTCGTCCACCTGAACCAGCAGCGGGTTCAGGTCCAGGTCGTCCAGATGCGAGCCGCCGCGCCGGACCTGACGCAGCAGGTCTGTGCGGCCGATGATCTCGTCCATGGTGCGCGCGCCGATCGACGCCAGGATCTCGCGCGTCTCCTCGGCGATGAAGGTGAACAGGTTCACCACCTTGTCGGGCGTGCCGGTGAACTTCTCGCGCAGCCTTTCGTCCTGGGAGCAGACGCCGACGGGGCAGGTGTTCGAATGGCACTGACGCACCATCAGACAGCCCATGGCGATCAGGGCGGCGGTGCCGACGCCATATTCCTCGGCGCCCAGCATGGCGGCGATGACCACGTCGCGGCCGGTGCGGACGCCCCCATCCGTCCTCAGCGTGACCGAGCCGCGCAGATTGTTCAGCGTCAGCACCTGGTGGGCCTCGGCCAGGCCGATTTCCCACGGCAGGCCGGCGTGCTTGATCGACGTCTGGGGCGAGGCGCCGGTGCCGCCGTTGTGGCCGGCGATCAGGATGGCGTCCGCATTGGCCTTGGCCACGCCCGAGGCGATGGCGCCGATTCCCGAAGCGGACACCAGCTTCACCGTCACCCGCGCGTCGGGGTTGATGGCCTTCAGATCGTAGATGAGCTGGGCCAGATCCTCGATCGAATAGATGTCGTGGTGCGGGGGCGGCGAGATCAGGGTCGTGCCGGGCACGGCGTGGCGCATCCGGGCGATGAATTCGGTCACCTTGAAGCCCGGCAACTGCCCGCCCTCGCCGGGCTTGGCGCCCTGGGCCACCTTGATCTCGATCTCGCGGCACTGGTTCAGATATTCGGCGGTGACGCCGAACCGGCCCGAGGCCACCTGTTTCACCGCCGAGTTGGCGTCGTCGCCGTTCGGACGCGGGTGATAGCGTTCGGGATCCTCGCCGCCCTCGCCCGAGACCGAGCGGGCGCCGATGCGGTTCATGGCGATGTTCAGCGTCTCGTGCGCCTCTGGCCCCAGGGCGCCCAGCGACATGGCCTGGGTCAGGAAGCGGCGGCGGATGTCCGACACGCTCTCGACCTGGTCCAGCGGAATGGCCGTGCCTTCGCGGAAGTCCAGGAGGTCGCGCAGGGACAGGTCAGCCTGGGCGCGGACGACCTCGGAGAACTGCTTGAAGCGGCGATAGTCGCCTCGGTTGCAGGCGTCCTGCAGCAGGTGGATGGTCTTGGCCTCATGGGCGTGGGCCTCGCCGCCTGCGCGGATCTTGAAGAAGCCGCCGATGGCGGGCGACGGGACGGCCTCGCCCCAGGCCACCTTGTGCCGCTTCATCGCCGCCTGCTCCAGACCGGCTAGGCCGATGCCGGAGATGCGCGAGGGGGCGCCGGGGAAGAACTCGGCCGTAAGCGCTCGCGACAGGCCCAGCACCTCGAACTCGCAGCCGCCGCGATAGGCGGAGATGACGCTGATCCCCTTACGAGCCAGGGTCTTCAAAAGGCCCGCCTCGATGCCGGCCTTGTAGTTCAGACAGGCGTCGCGCAGCGTCAGTCCGGGATACAGGCCCCGGTCCAGACGCTCCTGGAACAGGTCCTGGGCCAGCCAGGCGTTGACGGTGGTGGCGCCGACCCCGACCAAAACCGCGAACCCGTGCGGGTCCAGCGTCTCGGCCGTGCGGACCACGATGGAGCAGTAGGTGCGCAGGCCCGCCTTGGTCAGGCGGCCGTGGACCCCGGCGGTGGCCAGGATCATCGGCGCGGCCAGACGATCCGCCGATCCGGCCTGGTCGGTCAGCACGATCAGGGCGGCGCCGTCGCGGGCGGCGGCCTCCGCCTCGTCCATGATGCGGTCCAGCGCGGCGCGAAGACCGGCGCCAGGCCTGTAGGCTTCCTTGGCGTCGTCGGTCGGCAGATCGTAGCTGCAGTCGATGACCACGGTCGAACCGGCGCCGACCGTGTCGATCATCCGCTCGTACATGCCGTTGGTCAGGACCGGGCTGTCCAGCACGAAGACGTCGGTCTGGGCCTCTTCCTCGGCCAGGATGTTGCCCAGGTTCTTGAACCGGGTCTTCAGGCTCATGGCCCCCGCTTCGCGCAGCGGGTCGATGGGCGGATTGGTGACCTGGCTGAAGTTCTGGCGGAAGTAATGCGACAGCGGCCGGGGCAGGGCCGACAGAACCGCCGGCGGGGCGTCATCGCCCATGGAGCCGACCGCCTCCTTGCCGTCACGCACCAGGGCGTCCAGCAGCAGGTCCAGGTCCTCGCGACTGTAACCGGCGGCGATCTGGCGGCGGGTCAGGGCCTCGCCCGAGGCCGAGCGCGGCTCTGGTCCGGGGCCGATGATCGGCTCCAGATCGACCATATTGTCCAGCCACTTGGTATAGGGGTGGGCGGCGGACAAGGCGTCGATGGCCTCATGCTCGTCATAGACGCGGCCATGCTTCAGATCGACGGCGATCAGCTTGCCGGGGCCGATGTGCAGGCGGCGCTTCACCCGGCTCTCGGGGATCGGCACCAGCCCGGCTTCGGAACCCGCCATCAGCAGGCCATCGACCGTCTCGACGGCGCGCAGCGGACGCAGGCCGTTGCGGTCCTTGCCCGCCACGATCCAGCGGCCGTCGGCGGCGCAGATGGCGGCCGGGCCGTCCCACGGCTCCATCACCGCGTTGCAATAGGCGTAGAAGGCCCGGTGTTCGGCGGGCATGACCACGTCGTCCTTGGCCCAGGCCTCGGGGATCAGCAGGGCCTTGGCCATCGGGGCGGGGCGACCGGCGTGGACCAGCACCTCCATGACATTGTCCAGGGCCGCCGAGTCCGACCCGCCCGGCTGAACCACCGGCTTGACCTCGCCGTCGCGGTCGCCGAAGGCGCCGGCCGCCATGCGGATCTCGTGCGACTTCATCCAGTTGAGGTTGCCCTTCAGCGTGTTGATCTCGCCGTTGTGGGCCATCATGCGGAAGGGCTGGGCCAGCTTCCATTCGGGGAAGGTGTTGGTCGAATAGCGCTGGTGGAATACCGCGTAGGCCGAGACGAAGCGCGGGTCTTCCAGGTCGGGATACAGGTCGCCCAGCAACTCGGCCCGCACCATCCCTTTGTAGGCGATGGAGCGCGCGGACAGGGTGCAGATATAGACGCCGGCCAGGTTCTCGGTCTTGACCGTCTTTTCGATGCGGCGGCGGCACAGATACAGTTCGCGCTCCAGCGCCTCGCCGTCCAGCGGTTGGCCCGCGTCGTCCAGCGGCGGGGCCAGCATGATCTGCTCGATCTCGGGCCGGGTCGCGCCGGCCTTGGTCCCGACGACGGACAGGTCGATGGGCGTCTGACGCCAGCCATAGATCCAAAAGCCGGCGCGCAGGGCCTCGGTCTCGACGATTGCGCGGGCGCGGTCCTGGGCGCCCAGGTCGGTGCGCGGCAGGAAGACCTGGCCGACGCAGATGGGGCCAGGACGCAGGGACTGGCCGATGGAGGCCACCTGCTCGGCGAAGAACCCTTGGGGCAGCTCGGCCATGATGCCCGCGCCGTCGCCCGACAGGCCGTCGGGATCGACCGCGCCCCGGTGGGCCACGGCCTTCAGGCTGCGGATCGCATATTCGACCACGTCGCGGCGCGGCGTGCCGTCTATGGAGCAGACCAGGCCGACGCCGCAGGCGTCGCGCTCGGAACTACGATCGTAAGCATTGCCGGCTTCCAGTCGGTCGCGGGTTGTTTCGTATTGATTCAGCCAGGTCATGCCGCGACCTCCTCGGTGCGGGTCTTGAAGTAGCGGTCGATCTCGGCGGCGGCGTCCTGGCCTTCGCGGACGGCCCAGACGACGAGCGAGGCGCCGCGCACGGCGTCGCCGGCAGCGAAGACGCCGGGCAGGCTGGTGGCGAAGCTGACCGAACCCACCTTGATGGTGCCGTCGTCGCGTAGGCGCAAATCGGCCTCATGCGCCGCGAACGGCTCGGGCGAGAAGCCCAGGGCCTCTATGACGATGTCGGCGGGCACGTCGAAGTCGGCGCCGGGAACCGGCACGATGTCGCGACGCTGGCCGGGCAGGCCTTCCGTCAACTGCATGCGCGCGGCGCGCACGCCCGTGACCTGGTCGCCTTGCGACAGCAAAGCCTTGGGCGCAGCCAGCCATTCGAAGGCGACGCCCTCTTCCTCGGCGTTGACGACCTCCCGGGCCGAGCCCGGCATGTTTTCGCGGTCGCGGCGATACAGGCAGGTGACGCTGGCCGCGCCTTGTCGGACGGCGGTGCGGACGCAGTCCATGGCGGTGTCGCCGCCGCCGATCACGACGACCCGCTTGCCGCGCGCCTCGTGCCAGCCGTCCTGTTCGGCGTCGCCAAGGTCGCGACGGTTCTGATGCGTCAGATAGGACAGGGCCGCCACTGTCGAATCCGGCCCGCGACCCGGCGCGGACAGGGTGCGGGGCTGATAGACGCCCATGGCCAGCAGGACGACGTCGTGGCGCTCGCGCAGCTCGGTCAGGGTCACGTCCTTGCCGACCTCGCAGCCCAGAACGAACCGGACCCCGCCGTCGATCAGCCGGTCCACGCGACGCTGCACGACGTGCTTTTCCAGCTTGAAGCCGGGGATGCCGTAGATCAGCAGGCCGCCGGCGCGGTCGTGGCGGTCATAGATCGTGACCTGATAGCCCTCGCAGCGCAGGCGGTCGGCGGCGGCCAGACCGGCCGGGCCGGCGCCGACGATGCCGACCGTTTCGCCGCGTTCGGCCGCCGGGCGGATCGGTTCGACCCATCCCTTTTCCCAGGCCTGGTCGCCCAGCCAGGCCTCGACCGAGCCGATGGTCACAGCGTCCCAGCCGGACTGGTTCAATGTGCAGGACCCTTCGCACAGTCGGTCCTGCGGGCAGATGCGGCCGCAGATTTCGGGCATGGTCGAGGTCAGGGACGCGACGCGCCAGGCCTCGCGTGGCTCGTTCTCGGCCGACAGGCGCAGCCAGTCGGGAATGTTGTTCTGAAGCGGGCAGGCGTTCTGGCAGAACGGCACGCCGCAGTCGGTGCAGCGCGACGCCTGTTTCTCGGCCGTCTCGGTCGAGGGCGGAATCGTGATCTCGCCAAAACCGCGTGCGCGTAGTTCGGCCGAGGCCTTGGACAGGCGGCGAGGTTCGACGACGAATGTCCCGCCTTGCTTAAGGGTCTTATGCATATCTCGCATATGCCGCAAACGGTGCGTCAGAGGCAAATATTATTGCCGCGAGGCGTTCTCAGCGGAACAAAAAGAATAAATCATCCAGCCGAGCGCGTTTCGTCGTCAAAAGTTGCTGATGTGAACCGTTTGCGCCGCAACAGGATTTTGTTCCAGGGGTGCGACAATAGGAACCAGCGTAGCGTCGAGGCGTTTCCTGAGCTGATTTCAGCCGACCACAGAGAGTGCGCCCATGCCCCGATGGACAACCCCGACCGGCCTTGGGGGATGGCTGACCTTGGTGCTCGGGGTGCTGCTGGCCGTGATCGGTCTGGTGTTGACGGTCGGCGGCGTTCAGCTCGCGATGCTGGGCGGCTCCTGGTATTATCTGATTGCAGGCCTGGCGCTGATCGTGTCGGGCCTTCTGCTTGTCTGGCGCGACGTGCGCGGGGCCTGGCTCTATGGCGCGGTCTTCGTCGCCACGGTGATTTGGGCTCTTTGGGAGAAGGGCCTGAACGGCTGGGCCATGATCCCCCGCCTGATCGGGCCGCTGGTGCTGATGTTCCTGGTGCTGGCGACGCTGCCGGTTCTGCGGTCGCGCGGCGGCGGCAAGACGGCGGGCCTCGGCGCGCTCGGGCTGGCGGTGCTGACGGTGGTGTTCGGCCTGGTGGTGGGTCAGATCAATGCGCCCGGCGTCGACAGCCCGGTGCCCGGCGCGCGCGGACCGTTCGGCGACCCGGCCCTGATCAAGGCCGGCATGGACTGGCCCGCTTATGGCGGATCGGACGCGGCCCAGCGCTATTCGCCGCTGAACCAGATCAACAAGACCAACGTCGGACAGCTGGAGCGGGCCTGGACCTTCCGCACCGGCGATCTGCCCGGCGAACGGTTCGGCGCCGATACCACGCCGCTGAAGATCGCCGACACCGTCTATCTCTGCTCGGGTCGCAACAGGATGTTCGCCCTGGACGCCAATACCGGCCGGCAGAAGTGGACCTATGATCCCAAGGTGGCGGACGAGCAGATCCCCTACACCGCCGCCTGCCGGGGCGTGACCTACTACGCCGCGCCCAATGCCGACCAGGCCCAGCCCTGTGCGACGCGCATCATCGAAGGCACGCTGGACGGCCGGATCATCGCGGTCGATGCGCGCACCGGCGTGCCTTGCCCCGCCTTCGGAACCAACGGCGCCGTCAGCATCAAGGAAGGGATCGGCAATCCCTATCCCGGCATGGTTTCGATCACCTCGCCGCCCGTCGTCGTCCGCGGCGTCATCGTCACGGGCCACCAAGTGCTGGACGGTCAGAAACGCTGGAACGCCTCGGGCGTCATCCAGGGCTATGACGTCGTCACCGGTCAGCTGCGCTTCGCCTGGGACATGATGCGCCCCGACATCACCACCGCCCCGCCGGCCGGTCAGACCTATACGCCGGGCACCCCGAACATGTGGACGACGGCGACGGGCGACGAAGCCCTGGGCCTGGTCTATCTGCCGATGGGCAACTCGGCCGCCGACTACTATTCGTCGCTGCGCCGGCCTCAGGAGAACCAGTATTCCAGCGCCCTGGTCGCGCTGGACGTCACCACGGGCAAGCCGCGTTGGAGCTATCAGACCGTCCGCCGCGACGTCTGGGACTATGACCTGGGTTCGCAGGTGACGCTGGTCGACATGCCGACCGCAGGGGGCGTGACGCCTGCGGTGATCCTGCCGTCCAAGCGCGGCGAGATCTTCGTGCTGGATCGCCGCACGGGCCAGCCCCTGCACGGCGTTCAGGATCGTCTGGCCCCGCGCGGCGGCGTCGAACCGGCCCAGCGCGCGGCGACCCAGCCCTATTCGCTATTCAATACCTTGGCCAAGCCTGACCTGCGCGAAGTCGACATGTGGGGCATGTCGCCGATCGATCAGATGATCTGCCGCATCCAGTTCAAGAAGGCGTCGTATCAGGGCCAGTTCACGCCCCCGACCGCCGACCGTCGCTTCATCGAATATCCGGGCTACAACGGCGGTTCGGACTGGGGCAGCGTTGCCTTGGATCCGCGTCGCGGCGTGATCATCGCCAACTATAACGACATGCCCAACTACAACCGGCTGGTGCCGCGCGCCGAGGCGAACAAGTTGGGCTGGTTCCCCCGCGACGACCCTCGATATCAGGCCGAGACAACGGGCGAAGGCGCCAAGGCCGAGGGCGCGGGCGATCCGCAGATGGGCGTGCCCTATGCGATCGACGTCAACGCCGGCTGGCGGATGCCCTTCACCGGCCTGCTGTGCAAGGAGCCTCCGTACGGCGGCATCCGCGCCATCGACGTACAAAGCGGCAAGACCCTGTGGGACCGTCCGTTCGGCACGGCGCGCAAGAACGGCCCGTTCGGCATCCCCTCGATGCTGCCGCTGGAGATCGGCACGCCGAACAACGGCGGGTCGGTGGTCACGGCGGGCGGCCTGATCTTCATCGCCGCAGCGACCGACGACCTGATCCGCGCCATCGATATCGAGACGGGCAAGACCGTCTGGTCCGATGTCCTGCCCGCCGGCGGCCAGGCGAACCCGATGATCTACGAGCAGAACGGCCGCCAGTATCTGGTGATCGTCGCCGCTGGCCATCATTTCATGGAAACGCCGGAGGGCGATTATGTCATCGCCTATGCGCTGCCGAAGCGCGGCTGAGACGAAGCACCAATCTCCCTCCCCCAGCGGGGAAGGGTGGTCGCGTCAGCGACCGGGTGGGGGCGGCTCGGAAACGAGCCGCCTTTTCTCGTTCAGCGGGATGTCGCCTGCCGCCCCAACCCGGCCTCGCCTTCGGCTCAGCCACCCTCCCCGAACGGGGAGGGAGAGCGTGCGCGACCTACGGCCTGATCTGGCCCTGGCCGCGCACGACATATTTGTAGGTGGTCAGCTGCTCCGCCCCGACCGGCCCGCGGGCGTGGAGACGGTTAGTGGAGATGCCGATTTCGCCGCCGAAGCCGAACTCGCCGCCGTCGGCGAACTGGGTCGAGGCGTTGATCAGGACGATGGCGCTGTCGACCTTGGCGGCGAACCGTTCGGCGGCCTGGGCGTCTGTGGTGACGATGGCCTCGGTATGGCCCGAGCCGTAGCGGGCGATGTGGTCGGCCGCGGCGTCCAGATCGTCGACCACGCGGACGGCGAGGATCGGGGCCAGATATTCGGTGGTCCAGTCGGCCTCGGTCGCGGGCGTCATGGCGGGGACCAGGGCGCAGGCCGCTTCGTCGCCGCGCAGTTCGCAACCGGCGGCGATCAGGTCGGCGGCGACGGAGGGCAGCAGGCGCTGGGCCGCCGCCCGGTCCACCAGCAGGGTCTCGGTCGCGCCGCAGACCGAGACACGCCGCATCTTGGCGTTCAGAACGATGGCGCGGGCGGTCTCCAGATCGGCCGCCTCATGCAGATAGGTGTGGTTCAGACCTTCCAGATGGCTGAGCACGGCCGTTCGCGCCTCGGCCTGGACGCGGGCGACCAGGCTCTTGCCGCCGCGCGGCACGATGACGTCGATGGCGCCGTTCAGCCCGGTCAGCATCAGGCCCACGGCTTCGCGATCGGGGGTGTCGACCAGTTGCACCGCATCGGCGGGCAGGCCAGCCTCGGCGAGGGCTTCCGCGATCAGGGCGGCGATGGCCAGGGAGGACTGAAGACAGTCCGAGCCGCAGCGCAGGATGGCTGCATTGCCCGAGCGGATGCACAGGGCGGCGGCGTCGGCGGTGACGTTGGGGCGGCTCTCGTAGATCACGCCCAGCACGCCGATCGGGGTGCGGACGCGGGCGATGTCGAGGCCGTTGGCGGGGGTCCAGCGTTCGGTCTCGACGCGCAGCGGATCGGGCACGGCGGCGATGGTCGCCACCGCCTCGGCCATGCCGGCGATACGGGCGGGGCTCAGCGACAGCCGGTCGATCAGAGCCTCGGTCATGCCGTTCACGCGGGCGGCCTCGACATCGCGCGCGTTGGCGGCGAGCAGGGCTGGTTCGGCGGCCGTCAGTTTTGCGGACAGGCTTTCCAGCGCGCGGGTGCGGGCGGCGGCCGGGGCTTCGCGCAAGAGCATGGCTGCGGTTCGGGCGCGCTGGCCCAGGTCGAGCATTCGGGTCTTCAGGTCGGTCATCGGTCGTCCAGCACCATGTCGTCGCGGTGGATCAGAACCGAGGCCCCGCGATAGCCCAGCAGTGTCTCGATCTCGTCCGAGCGTCGGCCGCGAAGGCGCGCGGCCTCGTCGGCGGCGTAGGCGGCCAGCCCCACCCCGACGGCGCGACCGTCGGGGTCGATCAGACGCACGCAGTCGCCCTTTTCGAAGCCGCCGGACACGCCCGTCACCCCGGCAGGCAGCAAGCTCTTGCCTGCCTTCAGCGCCGTGACCGCCCCGGCGTCCAGCGTCAGGGTTCCAGTTGGTGACAGGCTGCCGGCGATCCACTGTTTGTAAGCGGCCATCGGCCCGTCGGGGGCGGCGATCAGGGTGGCGCGCGCGCCGTCGCGAATGGCGCTGAGCGGCGACAGGGTCTGGCCCGAGGCGATGATGGTGGCGCATCCGGCCGAGCGGGCGATCTGGGCCGCCGCCAGCTTGGTCGCCATGCCGCCTGTTCCGACGCCGGCATCGGCGTTGGCGCCCCCGCCCATGGCCAGGATGTCTGGGCTCAGCGTCTCGATCAGGGGCAGATGGGCGGCGTTTGGATCGCGGCGCGGATCGGCGGTGTAAAGACCGTCCACGTCCGACAGCAGGACCAGCAGGTCCGCCCGCGCCAGCTGGGCCGTGCGCGCCGCCAGCCGGTCGTTGTCGCCGTAACGGATTTCTTCGGTCGCCACCGTGTCGTTCTCGTTGACGATGGGGATGACGCCGTGGGTCAGCAGGGCTTGAATAGTGGCGCGGGCGTTCAGCCAGCGACGGCGGCGTTCAGTGTCGTCGCGCGTCAGCAGAACCTGGCCCGCGATCAGGCCGTGCGGGTCCAGAGCCCCGGACCAGGCCGCCATCAGCAGCGACTGTCCGACCGAGGCCGCCGCCTGCTTGTCCTCCAGCCGTGCGCCCAGCGCGGGCAACCGGCCCCGGCCCAGGGCGATCGAACCGGACGAGACGACGATGACCTCGCGCCCCTCGGTCTTCAGCGCCGCCAGGTCCGAGGCGACGGCCGCCAGCCAGTCGCGCGTCGGCTGGCGCGTGGCCGCGTCGATCAGCAGGGAGGATCCGATCTTGACCACGACCCGCCGGGCGGCGCCCAGCGCCGACGCAGCGTTCGGGCCGACGGGGAGGGCGGCGCGCTGGGACATGAAGCTTTCTCTAACGCCACGGTTCAGGCTTGTCTCTTGCCGCGTCGCGCCGCAATGCAGACGAATGATGGAATCCCTTTCCCCCATCGCCGCAGGCGGTCTGGGCAGTCTGGCGGCGGGCATGATGACGGCGGTGGGCGCCGTGCCTCTGCTGTTCTTCCGCAAGGCGGGGGTGCAGACCCAGAGCGCCCTGCTCGGTTTCGCCGCCGGGGTCATGCTGGCGGCCTCCTTCTTCTCGCTGATCATTCCCGGCGTGGACGTGTTGCAGGCGGGCGGGGCCAGCCAGGCGGCGGCGGCCTGCGTCATGGGGGCGGCGGTGCTGATCGGGGCGACGGTGATCGGCCTGATGAACCGGTTCGCGCCGGTGGACATGCTGGCCATCGGACCGGCGGGATCGCGCGACCTGTCGCGGCGTATCTGGCTGTTCATCATCGCCATCACCCTGCACAACTTCCCCGAGGGCGCGGCGGTGGGCGTCAGCTTCGGCGGCGGCGACATGCATCAGGGCCTGTCGACGGCGCTCGGAATCGGCATCCAGAACATGCCTGAGGGTCTGGCCGTGTCGGCGGCGATGGCGACCCTGGGATACGGCCGCTGGCCGGCGTTCGCGGCGGCGCTGGCCTCGGGCCTGGTCGAGCCTGTCGGCGGGCTGATCGGGGCCAGCGTGGTCGATCTCTTGCCCGGCGCCCTACCGTGGGGCCTGGGCCTGGCGGCGGGAGCCATGATCTATGTCGTCACCGCCGAGATCATTCCCGAGACCCGCGAGAAGTCCAAGGGCGAGGGGTCCATGATCGGCCTGATGATCGGCCTGGTCGGTATGATGTTCCTGGACATCGCCCTGGGATGATGGGGGCGAGGCGGGCAGTGGTCCTGTCCGCAGTCGTCATTCCGGAGCGGCCACAGGCCGAACCCGGAAGCCAGGAGGATGTCGTCCGACCTGCAACGCATTTGGCGTGGCGACTGTGGCCCTGGGTTCCGGGTTCTTCGCTGCGCTCAGCCCTGAAATGACGACAGGGTAATGGCGGTCATGTCGTTCACGACGCTGAAACCGACCTTGACCGCCCCAGTGTCCGTTACATCGATTTACATGGCAGGCGGGGGTTGAAGCCGTCGGGGCCGAGAGGCTAGGCCTCTCGCTTCGCTGCTCGATTGTCCCCCGAAAGGAGCGCCAGCCTAAATGACGCGACCTCTCAAGCCTGCGGCTTCCCGTAGAAATTTCTTGTCTGGCCTGGGGCTTTTGGCCCTGATGGGCGCCGGAGTGTTCCCCATGCCTGTTTCCGCCCAAGCGTCCCGCACCGTCGCCCGCCACCGCCAGAAGATCGAGGATCTGATCGCGGCCATGACGGTCGAGGAGAAGGCGGGCCAGCTGAACCTGCTGGCCGATCCGTTCCGCTGGATGCCGACGGCGGTGAATCCTCTGGACGGCACGGGCGATCCCGCGCGCGTCACGGCCCTGATCCGCGAAGGCAAGGTCGGGTCGCTGTTCAACGGTATCGGCGCCGAGGCGGGCCGCCGCATCCAGCGCGTGGCGATGGAGGAGAGCCGGCTGAAGATCCCGCTGCTGTTCGCGGCGGACGTGATCCACGGCCTGTCGACCATCTTCCCGGTGCCCCTGGCCGAGGCGGCGGCCTTCGACACCGAGCTGGCGCGGCGCACGGCGCGGGCGGCGGCGGTCGAGACGGCGGCGTCGGCCGTTCACCAGACCTACGCCCCCATGGTGGACGTGGCGCGCGACCAGCGCTGGGGCCGCAACGTCGAGGGCGCGGGCGAGGACGTTCTGCTGAACAACCTGCTGGCCGCCGCCCGCGTGCGCGGCTTCCAGGGCGAAAAGGGTCTGGACGACCGTGACGCGGTCCTGGCCACCGCCAAACACATGGCCGCCTATTCCGCCGCCGTCGGCGGGGTCGAATACAACACCACCGACATGAGCGAGCAGACGCTGCGCGGGGTCTTCCTGCCGCCGTTCAAGGCCTCGGTGGACGCCGGCGCCCTGTCGATCATGAGCGCCTTCAACGACGTCAACGGCGTGCCGGCGTCGGGCAGCCGCAAGCTGCTGACCGACATCCTGCGCGGCGAATGGGGCTTCGAGGGCTTCGTCGTCTCCGACTACACCTCCGAGCAGGAGCTTGTGGCCCACGGCTTCGCCGAGGACGGCCGCGACGCCGCCCGCCTGGCCTTCAACGCGGGGGTCGATGTGTCGATGGTGTCGGGCCTGTATCTGGAACATCTGCCCAGCCTGGTCGCCTCGGGCGAGGTGTCGATGGCGCGGCTGGACGAGGCGGTGCGTCGCGTCCTGAACACCAAGGCGGCGCTGGGCCTGTTCGACGATCCCTATCGCGGCACCGATCCGGTGCGTGAAAAGGCGGTGATCGGGTCGCGCGAACACGTCGAGCTGTCGCGCGAGGCGGGCCGCAAGTCGGTCGTGCTGCTGAAGAACGACAACGGCCTGCTGCCGCTGAAGAAGAGCCAGAAGATCGCCCTGGTCGGCCCGTTCGCCGACGACGTGGACAATATCTGGGGGCCGTGGACCATCTGGGGCGCGCCCGAGCGACGCGTTTCGCTGGAAGCCGGCTTCCGCGCGGCCATGAGCGATCCGCAGAACCTGACCCTCGCACGCGGTTCGGGTGTCGAGACGCCGCTGGACGGCGGGATCGAGCAGGCCGTCGCCGCCGCCCGCGACGCCGAGGTCATCGTCCTGGCCATCGGCGAGGCGACCAATATGTCGGGCGAGGCCCAGTCGCGCACCGAGATCGTGGTGCCCGCGCCGCAGGTCGCCCTGGTCGACGCCATGGCGGCGCTGGGCAAGCCCATGGTCATCCTGCTGAGGAACGGCCGGGCGCTTGCGCTGGAAGGCAATGTGAAGAACGCCCAGGCCATCGTCGTGACCTGGTTCCTGGGCGAACAGATGGGCCACGCTGTCGCCGACGTCCTGTTCGGCGATCACGGCCCGTCGGCGCGCCTGCCGGTCAGCTTCCCGCACAAGTCGGGCCAGCAGCCCTATTCCTACGACCGCAAGACCACCGGCCGCCCGGCCAATCCCGATCTGGCGAGCGAGGAATACAAGGCCCGCTATCGCGAGACGACCAATACGGCGCTGTATCCCTTCGGCTATGGCCTGACCTATGGCGCGATCAGCTATGGGCCGGTCGAGATGGAGAGCGACAAGCTGGCCTGGGCCGGCACGCTGGACCTGGCCGTGACCGTGACCAACACCGGATCGCATCCGGCCGAGGAGCTGGTGCAGCTCTATATCCACGACCGGGTCGCCAGCCTGACCCAGCCGGGCCGATTGCTGAAAGACTTCAAGCGCGTGTCGCTGAAGCCGGGCCAGAGCACGAAGGTGAGCTTCACCCTGAACGCCCGTCAGCTGGGCTTCATCGGCGCGGACGAGACCTGGCGCATCGAGCCCGGTCTGTTCGACGTCTGGCTGGCGCCGCACGCCCAAGGCGGGGCGAAGGCGACGTTCCAGCTGATCGGTCCGGCGTCGATCACCGACGGGCGGTGACGCGCGCCACGTTGACGGGGCAGGCGGCAGGGCTTAACGACGCCGCCGTTTGCCTTCGGCCTTCGTATCGGCCGGATTCGATTTTAGGAGCGCGCCCATGACGACGAAGATTCTTCCGGGCGCCACCGGCGTTCTCGCGCTCGCGGACGGCACGATCCTGCAGGGCATCGGAGTGGGCGCCGTCGGCTCGGCCCTGGGCGAGGTGGTCTTCAACACCGCCATGACCGGCTATCAGGAAATCCTGACCGACCCGTCCTACATGAGCCAGATCCTGGCCTTCACCTTCCCGCATGTCGGCAATGTGGGGACCAATGTCGAAGACATCGAGCAGATGGGCGGCGGGTCCGACACCTCGGCGCGCGGCGCCATCTTCCGCGACGTTCCGACCGATCCGGCCAACTATCGCTCGGACGCCAGTTTTGACGACTGGATGAAGCGGCGCGGCGTCGTGGCGCTGGCCGGCGTCGACACCCGCGCCCTGACCAAGATCATCCGCGACAAGGGCGCGCCCCACGCCGTCATCGCCCACGACCCGGACGGAAGCTTCGACCTGGAGGCCCTGGTGGCCCAGGCCAGGGGCTGGACCGGGCTGGTCGGTCTGGACCTGGCCAAGCCCGCCTCGACGCTTCAGGCGTTCGAATGGAACGAGGGTTTGTGGGGCTGGCCGGAGGGTCACCCCAAGACCGAAGGCCGCAAGGACGTGGTGGTCATCGATTACGGCGTGAAGCGCAACATCCTGCGCGCCCTGGCCTCGACCGGCGCGCGCATCACCGTGGTCCCCGCGACGACGACGGCGGAAGAGGTTCTGGCCCGCAATCCCGACGGCGTGGTCCTGTCCAACGGTCCGGGCGATCCGGCCGCGACGGGCGAATACGCCGTGCCTGAAATCCAGAAACTGGTCGCCAGCGGCAAGCCGTTGATGGGCATCTGCCTGGGCCACCAGATGCTGGCCTTGGCGCTCGGCGCCAAGACGGTGAAGATGGATCAGGGCCACCACGGCGCCAACCATCCGGTCAAGGATCTGACCACCGGCAAGGTCGAGATCGTGTCGATGAACCACGGCTTCACCGTCGATCGCGACAGCCTGCCCGACGCCGTTACCGAGACCCACGTCAGCCTGTTCGACGGCACCAACTGCGGCATCGCCGTCAAGGACAAGCCGATCTTCAGCGTCCAGCACCACCCCGAGGCCTCGCCCGGCCCGACCGACAGCCTGTATCTGTTCGACCGGTTCGCCGATCTGATGGGCGAGCGCTGAGGCCATGAAGCAGGGCGCGGTTCGGTCGGACTATCTGGACTGGCTGGCCGAGGCGTTCGAGGTCGCTCGCCGGTTTACGCCCCTGCCTGACGGCGATGTCGTGGTGGGTTATGCGACCGGATACGACGCGGCCGACATCGCGCCCTTCGTTCTGTCGTTGCGGGCCGTATTCGAGGGTCCTGTGGCCCTCGTGGTCGACGCCGAACCGGATTTGCGCGCCTTTCTGGCCCAGCATCGGGTGACCGCCGTCGATGCGCCGGTCTGGCGCGGATGGGCGCCGCATCCGGTGATGCAGCGGTTCGTGGCCTTCGCCGGACTGCTGGGCGACCGACCCGGCGCCGCCCTGGCCTGCGACGTGCGCGACGTGATCTTTCAGGCGCCGCCCTTCGATCCGGCGCCCGAGGGGCTTGAGGCCTATGTCGAGGCCGAGACGCCGCTGGCCGATCACGCCTTCAACATGAAGTATCTGCGCGCCCTGTTCGGCGAGGCGCAGGCGCGGCAGCTGGCCGATAAGGCCTGTCTGTGCGTCGGCACCATCGTCGGGCCGCGCGCCGAGGTCTCGCGCCTGTCACGGCTGATCCTGTCGCTGGCGGCGACGCCGCGATCCGAGATCGGCGGGGCGTTCGGCGCCGATCAGGCGGCCTTCAATATGGCGATTCATCAGGGTCTGACGGCGATGAGCGTGCGCCCAAACTACGGGCGCGTGGCGACCCTGGGCCTGACGCCGGGCGAGACGTTGAAGTTCGAAGGCGGCAAGGTCGTCAATCCCGACGCCAGTGTCAGCCCCATCGTCCATCAGCATGATCGCCATCCGCATCTTGAAGCGCCGGTTCATGCGCTGTGGGGTGGAGGGCTGGAGCTGCGTCGGCGGGTAAGGCCCAAGTCGGCGGGGCAGAAGATCGAAAAGCTGAAAGCCTCGCTGCGCCGCCGGATGCCCGAACTGCGTTGAGCCGGCGGTGCCAGGCCCAGGCGCTGGCGACGATGGAAGGCAGGTCCGACTGGCGTGGCGCAAAGCCCAGCACCTGACGGGCCAGAGTGATGTCCGACACAAGATGCGGCGGGTCGCCCGCGCGGCGCGCTCCGGCTGCGTCGGGCAGTCGAAGGCCGCTGTGGGCCATGATCGCTTCTAGCACCTGACGCACCGAATGGCCTCGGCCGGCGCCCAGATTGCAGGCGAAGAAGCCGCGTCGGTCGCCGAGCAACTGCGTCAGGGCGGCGAGATGGCCCCGAGCCAGGTCGCAGACGTGGACATAGTCGCGCACCGCCGTGCCGTCGGGCGTCGGATAATCGGTCCCATGAACGGCGAAATCGTCGATCTGGCCGCGTAGGGCCATCATGGCGCGCGGGATCAGATGGGTCTCGACTGGCCGATCTTCGCCGATCAGGCCTGACGCCGAAGCGCCGCTGGCGTTGAAATAACGCAGCGCGATGACGTTCAGCCCGTGCGCTGCGCTGGCGTCCGACAGGATCTGTTCGCAGCCCAGTTTGGAGCGTCCATAGGGGGTGACGGGGGCCAGCCGCGTCGCCTCCGTGATCGGATCGTCGCCGGGATCGCCATAGACGGCGCAGGTGCTGGAAAAGACCAGCCGGTTCACGCCCGCTTCCCGCATACCGCCCAACAGGCCGAACAGACCGCCGACATTGTTGCGATAGTAGTCCAGCGGCGCGCGCACCGATTCAGGCACCACGGACGAGCCGGCGAAATGCATGACGGCGCTGATGTCGTGGGCGATCAGGGTGTGGCGCACCTTGTCCGCGTCCCAGACATCGCCCTCGACCAGCGGCCCCCAGCGCACGAAACGGCGCCGGCCGGTTGACAGGTTGTCGTAGGTGACGGGTCGATAGCCGGCGGCCGCCAGGGCCTCGCACACATGAGCGCCGATATAGCCCGCGCCGCCCGTGACCAGGATCGCCTTCGCAGATGTCAGCGCCGATCCGACTTCGCCCATCCGCTCTTGTCGGATACCGAAGGTCGGTAAATCAACCCCAAATCACCTGCGTGTGTATTCAGAGGTGTGTGGCGACTGTCAGGGGATCGGTGCGAAACTGCGTTCTTCGCGCAGGGCGCTGGCTTTCCGGACGGCGATCGGTGCGGCATGCAGCCAGTAGTCGGCGTCTTCGAGACGCTGCTCTCTGCGGCGCTCCAGTCCGCGCAGGCGGCGCAGGGCGGCGTTTTCGAGAAGACGCGCATGCAGAGCGCGGGGCGACAGTTCGGCGATGGCGGGAGAGCCGGGGACGGCGACGGCGTCGGGGCCTTTGGGCTCCACCGCCGGGCGGGCGATGGCGATAAACATAAGGATCTCGGTGCAGGAGGGAGAGGCGCTTCTGCGCCGAGCTAACGATGGGTTAACCACAGTCCCTGTGGATAGTTCCTGAGTGCGTCCGAAAAAAGTCCGTGAATCGAAAGACTTACTGCCCGTTTCCGGACAAAATAGTTACCGAAATCTTAATCCGGGGTCGGAGCGTTCGCTCGACGATGTCCGGTAAGGGCGCTGAAAAGACGCCGCCGGTGGCAGTCCCTAGGGGAGTCGAACCCCTCTTTTCAGGTTGAAAACCTGACGTCCTAACCGATAGACGAAGGGACCGCGGCCGGGGCGGCGCATTTGCCCCGGTTCGGCCCCTCCTGCAAGCAAAAAGTTATGCGGCCGCGGCGGTTGCGGGCACGAGGGCGTCCAGCGCCGGGAACAGGTCGGCGATCAGATCCTCGACATGCTCCAGACCCACCGACAGGCGCACCAGGCCGTCGCCGATGCCGGCCGTCGCGCGCTGTTCCGGCGTCATGGCGGCGTGGGTCATGGTGGCGGGGTGGGCGATCAGGCTTTCGACGCCGCCCAGCGATTCCGCCAGGGTGAAGATCTCCAGCGTCTCGACCAGATCGCGCACGGCGTCCGTACCGCCTTGCAGCTCAAAGCTGAGCATGGCGCCGGGGCCGGCCTGCTGGGCCGCGACCAGGGCGTGGTTGGGGTGGGACTTCAGACCCGGATAGTGGACGGCCGTGACCGCCGGGTGGGCGGCCAGCTTTTCGGAGATCTTGCCCGCCGTGGCCTGCTGCCGCTCGATGCGCGCGAAAAGAGTGCGCACGCCGCGCAGGGTCAGATAGGCGTCGAACGGCGAGCCGGTCACGCCGGTGCAGTTGGCCCACCAGGCCAGGGTCTGGTGATCCTCGGCGTCGGCCGAGATGACGGCGCCGCCGACCACGTCGGAATGGCCGTTGATGAACTTGGTCGTCGAGTGGACTACAAAGTCGGCGCCCAGCTTGATCGGGTTTTGCAGCGCCGGCGACAGGAAGGTGTTGTCGCAGACGACCTTTGCGCCCGCCGCATGGGCGCGGGTGCAGATGTCGGCGACGTCGACCAGACGCAGCAGCGGGTTGGACGGGGTCTCGACCAGCACCAGTTTCGGCTTCAGGGCCAGGGCGGCCTCGAAGGCGACGGGATCGCCCTGATCGACCAGCAACAGTTCGAAATGCCCCTTCCTGGCGCGGGCGTTCAGCAGGCGACAGGTGCCGCCGTAACAGTCGTGCGGCGCGATCAGCAGGTCGCCCGGCTCCAGCAGGGTCAGGGGCAGATCGACCGCGGCCATGCCGGTGGCGGTGATGACGCAGCCGGCGCCGCCCTCCAGCTCCGTCAGGGTTTCGGCCAGCACGTCGCGGGTGGGATTGCCCGAACGGCTGTAGTCGTACTTCCGCTTCTGATCGAAGCCGGCGAAGGAATAGTTGGACGACAGATACAGCGGCGGCATGACCGCGCCGTGCGCCGTGTCTGTATCCACGCCCGTGCGGGCGGCGATGGTGTGCGGATTGGCGGGACGGGAAGTCATGCTTTGATATCCTTCAGGGCGGCGCGGAGGATGTCGCCGACGAAGGCGTCCTCCTTCAGAAAGGCGTCGTGGCCATATAGCGAGGGCGCTTCGACGAAGCGCCACAGGGTCGGCAACCGCGCGGCCAGTTCGCGGATGTCGTCGATCGGCACCAGACGGTCGGAGGTGAAGCCGATCAGGGTGACGGGGGTGGTGATGGCTTCCGGCGTCACGCTATGGCGATCCAGGGAATCGGACATCGACAGCCAGCGGGCCGGGGTGGTGTGGGTGCGGTAGGCCTGGCCCCGCGCCGTCAGATAGTCGCAGACGGGATAGGCGCCGCCGACAGCTGCGGGCGCGGTGGTGTCGAAGCGGTCGTCGAACTCCTCGGCCGTGCGATAGGTGGTCATGGCCAGTTCGCGGGCCAGGGCGACGCCCTCCTCGGGACGGCCGGCGGCGACCGCGAACTGCAGGATGCGGCGCTGGATGCCGCGCCAGGCGGTGGCCTGGGGATGGGCGCGGTGGGCGGCCGACACGATGATCAGCTGCTCGGCCCAGTCGGGAAACAGTTCGGCGAAGGCCAGGCCGACCATGCCGCCGTACGAGCAGCCGACGAAGGCAGCGACGCGCTCGATCTTCAGATGGTTCAGCACCAGGGCCAGCAGGCGGGCCTGATCCTGGGTGGTGATGGTGACGGGCGCATCCAGGAACTCGGCGCCGGGGGCGAAATCGACGGCCAGGACCTGAAGCCGGCTCAGGTCGATGGGCCCGCGCACCGAAACGGCGCCCGACCACCAGCCCAGGCCGTTGGTCTCCGTCCGGTGGACGAAGCGGCCGGCCGAGATGCCGCCGGCGACGACGACGACGGGAGCGCCGATCCGGCCATGCAGGCGGCCGACGATATTGGGCTGGTTCAGCTGTTCGCCCGAGGCGAGGCGGAAGTCGGCGGGAATGGCAACGATGACGTCGCGGGCGCCGCCGCGCTCACGCGTCGGTTCGCGGACAGGAGTAAGGGCTGTCGCGCGGAGACAGTCGGGGTCTTCGAGCAGGGTGGTTTCGGCCAGGGTCATCGTCGTTCCGCATCGTTCTCGCTCAGCAAGTCTCGATGCGGTGACAGAGTGTGGAGCGTCGTCTCGTCGATGCTCCACTCATCTCTCGCGACCCCGAAGGACCCCGCAGGAGTTGGCACCGTTTCGAGCTGTGAGACCCGATGGTTGCCCCAGCGTCAAAGGGCCTAATCCCTCGGCTGGTCTTGATGAGTGACTTTACGTTGCTGATACGGGCGGCGCCGGTCAAGCGAAAAATTCAACCTCATTGACGGCTTGGGTCGACTACAAGAGGGTGAAAACGCACCATAAGCGCCTTGTCGTGAAAAAATCATCCAATCCGACTTGACAGGGCGGGGGTCGTCCGATCACCCTAGGCCCAGATTTCAACTGGACCTGCCCTGTGCAACAGCGCTCGCTCATCGCCGAAGTTTCGACCGTCGCCGGCCTCGCCGCGACGCGTTTCGGCATGACCCTCGGCGGCACGATTATCGGCGGCACCACCGGCACCACCACCATGCCCGAACGGGCGGGACGAGTTTAGCGCGCCGAACCCCGGCAACCGCAGAACCCGAACCCCGCCCGGTCCGCCAGGCGGGGTTTTTCATTTCACCCCACCCCATCCCGACCTTTCCCGAGAACCCCGATGTCCGCCCAACTCGCCGTCGTAGAAAAATCCGAAAGCCTCGACCCCAGCAGTCAGCCTTCACCCGACTTGGTTGGGCCCGAGGTGGTGGTGCTGAAGTTCGGCTCGTCCATCCTGCGCAGCCCGGCCGAGGCCCCGCTGGTCGCCTCGGCCGTCTATGGCCATGTGCGGGCGGGGCGAAAGGTGGTGGCGGTGGTCTCGGCCTTCGGCGGAGCGACGGACCGGCTGCTGGGCGAGGCGCGGGCGCTGGGCCTGGCCCATTCCAACGACCTGCTGCCCGGCTATGTGGCCCTGGGCGAAGAGAAGTCGGCGGCCCTGGTGGCCATCGCCTGCGACCGGATCGGCCTGGACGCCTGCGCCCTGTCGGTCCGCGAACTGGGCATCGTGGCGGAGGGCGAGCCGGAGCATTCGCGCCCCTGCGGCCTGCGACCCGACCATCTGAAACAGGCGCTGGATCGGCACGAGGTGGTGGTGGTGCCCGGGTTCGGCGCGGTGCGGCCGGACGGCAAGGTGGCCCTGCTGGGACGGGGCGGATCGGACCTGACGGCGGTCTTCCTGGCGGCTGAGCTGGGGCTGAAGAAGGTGCGGCTGGTCAAGGATGTGGACGGCCTTTACGACCACGACCCCAATGACAAGACGGCCCCGGCCCTGCGCTATCGCCGCGCCTCCTGGGATGTGGCGCGCAAGCTGGGCGGCGCCCTGGTCCAGCATGACGCCATCGACCTGGGCGAAAGCCGGGGCGTCGAGATCGAGGTGGCGGCCCTGGACCGCGCCGACGGCACGGTCATCGGCGACAAGTCGGCGCCGCCCGGCCCGGCGCCCGCCCTGCCGCCACTGAAGGTCGCTGTCGCCGGATGCGGCGTCGTGGGCGGCGGCGTGCTGGGCAAGCTGCTCGACGATCCCCGCTACGAAGTCGTGGGCGTGCTGGTGCGCAATCCGAGAAAGGCCCGCGACGTGGACTGTCCGGCTTCGTTGTTCACCTCCAACCCGGCGGACCTGTGGGCCAAGAAGCCCGACATCGTGCTGGAGGCCCTGTCGGAAGGCGAGGCGGGCCATGCGGTGATCCGCGCTGCGCTCGAGGCCGGCTGCGATGTCGCCAGCGCCAACAAGCAGGCGGTCAGCCGCGATCCGGGCGGGCTGCAAGAACTGGCGAAAGCCAATGGGCGGCGCATCTTCTGGTCGGCCTCGGTCGGCGGCGGATCGCCGATGATCGAGACGGTCCGCGCGGCCCGCGCGGCCGGCGAGGTGGTCGGCTTCGAGGCGGTGCTGAACGGCACGGTCAACTTCATGCTGGAGCGGCTGGGCGACGGGGCGGCCTTCAACGAAGCCCTGGCGGACGCCCGGGCGGCGGGCTTTGCGGAGGAGGACCCGTCCTCGGATCTGGAAGGTCTGGATGCGGCGGCCAAGGTGCGGCTGCTGTGCCACGAAGCGTTCGGCCGTTCGCCCGACGGCGACGTGCCGCGCGACTGCCTGACCGAGGCGACCTCGGCCGCAGGCGGCGTGCGCCAGATCGGCGCGGCCCATCTGAAGGACGGGGTGATCCGCCCGTCGGTGTCGCTGAACGCCGACCATGGCGACCCGCTATTCTCGACCCTGCGCGGCGAGGGCAACGCGCTGAAGGTCTATGGCGCCGACGGCCGCGTGTGGCGCTGTCGGGGCCGGGGCGCCGGGCGTTGGGCCACGACCGAGAGCATCATGGCGGACCTGGCCGAGATCGTGCGTGCACGGCGCGCCGATGCGGGCCTAAACTAAGCCCATGGCCGTCTTCACCCGCGTTTCCATCGCCGACGCCAAGGCCTTCCTGGCCGGCTACGACATCGGCGAGGTGGTCGAACTGACGGCCATCGCCGAAGGGGTGGAGAACACCAACTATCGACTGGATACGACGCAGGGCCGGTTTGTGCTGACCCTGTTCGAGGGGCGGACGGACGAGGCCTCGCTGCCCTTCTGCCTGGGGCTGACGGCGCATCTGGCGGCGCGCGGCTTTCCTTGCCCGACGCCGATCGAGGACCGGACGGGCGGATGGCTCGGGCGGTTCAACGGCCGGGCGGCGGCGGTGATCGAATGGAAGACCGGCGCCTGGCTGCGCACGCCGTCATCGGCCGATCAGGCGGCGGCGGGGGCGGTGCTGGCGCGGCTTCATCTGACGGCGGCGGACTTCGAGCTGAGACGGGATAATCCGGTCGGACCGGCCATGTGGCGTCGGCTGGTCGATCGGTGCGTCGAGGGAGAAGGGGGGGCGTCCGACGCGGATCGCGCGCTGATTAGACAGGTCCAAGGGACGCTGGCGCGGCTGGGCGATCCCTTTACGGCCGATCTACCGGGCGGGGCGATCCATGCCGACTATTTCCCCGACAATGTGCTGTTCGAGGACGGCGCCGTGTCGGCGGTGATCGACTTCTATTTCGGCTGCACCGGCGCCTTCGCCTATGACCTCGCCATCGCCCTGTCGGCCTGGGGCTTCGACGCCGAGGGGCGGGCCATGCCGGACGCGCTGGCGGCGTTCCAGCGCGGCTATGAGTCCGTGCGGCCGCTGAGCGCCGCCGAGCGGGAGGCCTTGCCGCGTCTGGGCGAAGCGGCGGCCCTGCGCTTCACCGTGACGCGGCTGCACGACCGCATTTTTCACGATCCCGCCAATCTGGTGACGCCCAAGGATCCGGCGGTCTTCCTGCGTCGGATGGACCACTGGCGCGCGACAGAACCGGCCTGAGGCGCCTGCGCGACTTCGTCGCTGGAACCGAAAGCTTGGCCGGGATTTTGATGGTGCAACGGCGAAGTCCGCCGCTCCCCGAGGACGAAGATCATGACTGACGAAACCATCAACGGCGCCGCCTCGCAGGCGCAAGGCAAGTTCCAAAAAGGCGTCGGCAAGCTGGTCGGCGACCAGAAGATGCAGGTCGAGGGCGCCTATAACGACGCCAAGGGCCGCTCGCTGGAAACCTTCGGCAAGGCGATGGATTCGGTCGATCGCCTGGTCGAGAAGGTCCCCGCCGACTACCGCGACAAGGCCCGCACCGTCGCCGCCGAGGCGCGCAAGCGTCCGCTGGTCACGACCCTGTCGGTCGCCGGCGTCGGCCTGCTTCTGCTGCGCGCCCTGACGGGCGGCGGTCGTCGCTAAGACGTTTTAGTGGCGGCCTGAAAAGGCCGCCACGGCGTCACGCGCCGCTTCCATCGTCCCATCGACGATCGTCAACCGCTCAGGCTTCTCGCCCAGGGCGGCGATGACCTTTGCGGGTTTGGGTTCGAAGCCCAGGACGTTCGAGACGAAGTCCCCGAACTTGGACGGATGGGCGGTGGACAGGGCGACGACGGGGCCTTTCGAGCGGTCCTGCCGTCGCGCGGCGGCCAGCGCCACGGCCGTGTGCGGGCACACGACACGGCCCCAGGCCTCATAGGCGTGGGCGATCTTGGCGCGCGTCTCATCCTCGTCAATGGAGACCGCCGAGACCTGCGTGCGCAGGGCGGCGAGAAGGTCCGGATCGAAGGCGATGGCGCCGTCGCGGGCGAAGGTTTCGAACACCACGCGCGTCGCCTCGGCGTCGCGGCCCGTCCCCTCGAACACCAGCCGCTCGAAGTTGGACGGCGCCTGCACATCCATGGAGACGCTGCCGCTTTCGACCGCCGGACGGCGTGAATATAGGCCGTCATGCAGGGCGCGGGCCAGGGCGTCGTTCTGGTTCACGGCGGCGACGAAGCCGTTCGACGGCAGGCCCATCTTCGTGGCGGCGATGCCGGCGAAGGCGTCGCCGAAGTTGCCGGTCGGCACGACGAAGGTCGCGGCCCCGCCCAGCTGTGCTGTCGCGGAAACATAGTAGGGGATCTGGCCCGCGAGCCGCGCCCAGTTGATCGAATTGACCGAGGACAGGCGGCCGCGTTCGCGCAGTGCCTCGTCGGCCAGCAAGCCCTTCACCACACGCTGGCAGTCGTCGAAATCACCACGCACGGCCAGGTTCAGGACATTGTCGGCCTCGACCGTCGTCATCTGTTTGCGCTGAACCGGCGAGACGCGGTCCAGCGGGTGGAGCACCACCAGATCGACGGACTTGGCGCCGGCGAAGGCGCGCACGGCGGCGGCGCCGGTGTCGCCTGAGGTGGCGGTCAGGATGGTCAGACGCTCGCCCGACGCGGCCAAGGCCTCGTCCGTCAGGCTGGCGACCAGCTGCATCGCCAGGTCCTTGAAGGCGGCGGTCGGGCCGTGGAACAGCTCCAGCACGAACAGGCCCGGCTCCAGCTCGACCAGAGGCGTGACCAGCGGATGGTCGAACCCGGCGGTCAGTCGGTCCAGCGCGCGCTCCAGCGCGCCGTCGGGCAGGGCGTCGCCGATGAAGGGGGCGATGGCTTGCAGCGCGATGGATTTGTAGTCGGGCTTGCCGGTCCAGATGTCGGGCGACAGGCTGGGCCAGGCGGTCGGCATATAGAGGCCGCCGTCCGGCGCGATGCCGCGCAGCAGGGCGTCGGTGAAATCGGTTTCGGGCGCCAAGTTCGAAACTTGGCCTCGGGTCGAGACGTAGCGGGCGCTGGAGGTGCTCATGACGCCGATGGTCGTAGCCAGACGGGGCGGCGGCGTCACCCGCTTTCTGGATGATTTTGTCGGGTTTTCGCGGGCTGTGGCCCGGCAATCCTTGTCTGGGCGTAGAAGTGGGGGTTGAGCAGCATGTTTTTGCCGCGCCGACATCGACGGCGCCGGCCCGGCGAGAGCAGTTGCGACATCGCCCCGCTGGCGCGGATCGCTGCGACGGTCCATGTCTGCGACCATGAGACGACGCGATCTTCTGATCCGGCTGGGGCTGGTCGCCGGCGGCGTGGGCGGGGCCTGGTGGCTGCGCGACCATGTGGTCTGGCGCGGGCCGACGGTCGCCTTCGCGGCGAACGGCTCCAGCGGCTGGCTGCCCTATGCCGAGCCCCGCGCGCCGACCCCGACGGTCGAGGTGGCGGTGAACGGACAGCCGGTGCGGGCCCTGATCGATTCCGGGGCGCAGTATTCGGTCATCGACCGGTCGCTGGTCGAGCGGCTGGGCCTGACCAACGTCTTCAACATCCCGATGGTGGCTTACGGCGTCGGCGGCGACGCCCAGGTCGGACGCGGGACGACGCTGGATGTGGCGATCGGCGGCTTGCGGCTGACCGGATTGCGCGCGGCGATCCTCGGCCTGGGGCCGCTGGCAAGCGATCAGGGATTGGGTGCGGCGCTGATCCTGGGGCAGGACGTGCTGCGCGAACTGGTGCTGGAGCTGGACACGGCCGAGCACCGGGTGCGGTTCCTGCCGCGCGAGGGCTGGACGCCGCCATCGTCGCTGAAGCCCGTGCCGGTGACGCGGGCCGGCAAGGCCTTGCAGGCGGGCATCACCCTGGAAGGCGCGACGGTCAATGCGGTGATCGACACCGGCGCCTCGGCCGTGCTGGCCGTCACGCGCGAGACCGCCGAGGCCGCCGGACTGCTGGACGGGCGCGAACGCACGCCGGGTCAAAGCATCGTCCTTGGCGGCACGGTGCGCGCCGAGACGGTCGTCGTGCGCACCCTGACCATCGGCGACGAACTGTATCGTCAGGCAGCGGTCGCCATCTATGACGACGTCGCGGTGCCCGGCTTCCCCAAGGCCCTGATCGGCATGGCCGCCTTCGAGAACCGCCGGCTTGCGCTGGACCTGGGCGGACCGGGCCTTTTCGTCGAACGGCCGATGGAAATCACCGTCGGCTAGGTCGCCAAAGCGCGTCGAACGGTTGGCTTGGCCGCTCTGATCCTCTAGTCTGCCGCCAGCTATCAGGTCGCGTGCGCGGCCAGGCCGGCGCACTGATCGAAGGTTGCGAATCCGGTCCGACGCCCGTCGATAACCTGGCGTCACGACGAAACTTCCGTTCGCTAGGAGGCCGCCGTGGCGCGCAAACTGACACTCGATTTCCTCAAGACCGAGGCCGCATCCGGCTCGGCCCTGGCCCTGGCGGCCATCGCCGCCGTCTTGGTGGCCAACTCGCCTTGGTCGGCCGACTATTTCGCCTGGCTGAAGAGCTATCACGTGCTTCAGATCGGCCCGATCCGGCTCGAGGAGACCATCTCCGACTGGATCAAGGAAGGGCTGATGGCGATCTTCTTCCTCGTCGTGGGGTTGGAGATCAAATACGAGATCGTGCGCGGCGAACTGAGCGACCCGCGCAAACTGGCCACGCCGGTGCTGGCGGCGCTCGGCGGCATGGCGGGGCCGGCGGCGGTCTATCTGCTGTTGTCCGGCGCCATCGGGGCGCCGCACGCCGGCTGGCCCATCCCGCTGGCGACCGACATCGCCTTTGCCCTGGCCATCTTCGGCTTCGTCGGCAAGGGCTTGCCGTCATCGTTGCGGGTCTTCCTGCTGACCCTGGCCATCGTCGATGACCTCGGGGCCATCGCGCTGATCGCCGTGCTGTTCAGCGAGGGCGCGAACTGGACGCCGCTGTTCTGGGCGCTGGGCGCGCTGGCCGTCGGCGCGGTCGCGGCGCACCGCATCCGCATCCCTGCGCCCTTCTGGGTGCTGGGGTTCGCCCTGGTCTGGTATCTGACGGTGCTGTCGGGGCTCAGCACCTCGCTCACCGCCGTGGCCTTCGCCATGATCGTGCCGATCAAGGGCCGCGCCGAAGACGGCCAGAGCCCGCTGAAGGAGGCGATGCACGATCTGCACCCTTGGAACGCCTTCCTGGTCCTGCCGCTGTTCGCCTTCGCCAAGGCGGGCGTCTCCTTCGCCGGTCTGTCGATGGAGCAGGCGTTCGCGCCCCTGGTCATCGCCATCGCCCTGGGCCTGCTCGTCGGCAAGCAGATCGGCGTCCTGGGCGCCGCCTGGCTGGCTTCGGCGCTGAAGATCGGCGCGCGGCCGACGGGCGCCAGCTGGCTGCAAGTCTATGGCGTTTCCCTGCTGTGCGGGGTCGGCTTCACCATGAGCCTGTTCATCGGCGTTCTGGCCTTCCCCGGCGCGGTCGATTCGCCCGAACAGGTCGAGGTCAAACTGGGCGTCATCGGCGGCTCGATCCTGTCGGCGATCGCGGCGGCCCTGGTGCTGGGTTTCGCCGGTCGGGGCCGCCAGATGGATCCCGCCGCCCTGCACCCTGAAGTGGAGCCGCTGGGGCCGAAAGACGGGCAAAAACTGACCTAGCGTCAGGGTTTTCTGTCGCTTCCTCGACACACAAAGGCGAATCCACGTCGAAAAATGGTCGCGGGTAACAACGCTCGCTTGTCGGTCGGCCCGAACCGCGCTTAGCCTGTCCCCAACGAATGATCCCCCGCGTAGGGGACGTCGAGGGAACAGGAAACGCTGCGATCGCCAATGGCGTCGCAACTTCAGCCGGGAGGACGCCGATGCGCCGCAATCTTCAACTCAGGACAACCGTGTCCGCCGCCGTCATCGGCGCCGCCGTCATGGGCTTCGCCAGCGTCGCCGCCGCGCAGGAAGCGCCCGCCAGCGTCGACGACATCATCGTCACCGCCCAGAAGCGCGAACAGAGCCTGCAGGACGTGCCGATCGTGGTCACGACCCTGTCGCAGGAAGTCCTGGACGGCGCGGGCGTGCAGGACATCAAGGATCTGCAGATCCTGACGCCCGGCATGACCGTCACCTCGACCCAGTCGGAAGCCTCGACCACCGTCCGTATTCGCGGCGCCGGCACCGTCGGCGACAACCCCGGCCTGGAAAGCTCGGTCGGCGTGGTGATCGACGGCGTCTATCGCTCGCGCAACTCGGTCGGCTTCGGCGATCTGGGCGAACTGAGCCGCATCGAGGTCCTGAAGGGCCCGCAGGGCACCCTGTTCGGCAAGAACACCTCGGCCGGCGTCATCAACATCATCACCGAGCGTCCGTCGTTCGATCCGTCGATCTCGGGCGAACTGACCGGCGGCAACTTCGGCGCCATCGGCGGTTCGGTCTCGGTCACGGGCGGCCTGACCGACCAGATCGCGGGTCGCCTGTTCGTCGCGCACCGCGAGCGTGACGGCTTCTACGACGTCAACAACGGCGACGGCCCCAACACCCGCAAGGACGACCAGAACCAGGACTACTGGACCACGCGCGGTCAGTTGCTGATCCTGCCCAGCGACGACGTCTCGGTGCGCCTGATCGCCGACTACACCAAGCGCGAGGAATACTGCTGCGTCGCCGTGCAGACGCGCGTCGGCCCGACCCAGGCCTTCATCGCCGCCCTGACCGCGCCGAACGGCCCGGGCCAGCGTCCGCCGGTCGCCGGCTTCGGCACGGTGCCCTTCTCGCGCCTGGCCTATTCGAACCGCGAGACGCCGCAAGAGATCGAGGACATGGGTCTGTCGGCGGAAGCGACCATCGACTTCCCCAGCATCAACGCCACCCTGACGTCGCAGACCTCGTGGCGCGACTGGTCGTTCCAGCAGGGGATGGACACGGACTACACCGGCGCCGACATCCTGTACCGCGCCAACGACGGCTCGAACGGCTACGGCGTCGACAACCTGACGCAGGAGTTCCGCCTGGCCGGCACGTCCGACAAGCTGGACTGGCTGGTCGGTCTGTTCGCCACCAAGGAAGGCGTCTATCGCGACGACAGCTATGTCTATGGCTCGGACTACAACGCCTTCGCCTCCCTGCTGCTGACGGCGTCCCTGCCGGCGGCCGTGGGCGGCCCCAGCGCAACGCGTCTGGGCTGCTTCACCAATCCCAACGGCTTCCTGGTCGGCACCGCCGGCGCGGCCGCGGGTCAGCCGCTGTGCGTGATCGGCGCGGTGCCGCCCAGCGCGGCCGCCCCGACCTTCGGCGTCGGCAAGGCCTATGAAGACCACTATTCGCAGCGTTCGGAATCGGTCGCTGTCTTCACCAACAACACCTACCGGGTGACCGAGGCCTTCGATATCAACCTGGGTCTGCGCTACACTTATGACAGCAAGCGCCTGCTGGGCATCCAGGACAACCTGGGCACCAACGGCGCGGCCTGCGGCGGCGCCCTGGCTAATCAGAACCCGGCCAACCGCACCGTGTCGCCGATCCCCGGCACCGCCAACGTCGCCACGCCGGCCGCTGCGCTCGGTCTGTTGTGCCTGCCCTGGTCCAACCCGCAGTACGACGGTCGCCGGATCCAGGAGAAATTCAGCGACACCGACCTGTCGGGCACAATCAAGGCGTCCTACCGCTTCAATCCGTCGATCATGGTCTATGGCTCGTATGCGCGCGGCTACAAGGGCGCGGGCTACAATATGGACCGGGTGCAGACGGGCGTGACGCCGGACGCCTCGCTGTTCTTCAAGGCCGAAACCGTCGACAGCTATGAAGCGGGCGTCAAGACGACCCTGTTCGACCGCACCATGCTGCTGAACGTCACCTACTTCGACCAGAAGTTCGAGAACTTCCAGCTGAACACCTTCCTGGGCACCGCCTTCGTGGTGGAATCGATCCCGGAACTGACCTCGCGCGGCGTCGACGCCGACATGGTCTGGTTCACCCCGGTGGAGGGCCTGAGCTTCCAGGGCGGCGTGACCTACACCGACGCCAAATACGGCCAGTTCGGCGCCGGCGACCTGTCCAGCCCCGGCCGCTTCCCGCAGCTGTCGCTGCTGCCGGGCGCGCGTGCGTCCTTCGCTCCGGAATGGTCGCTGACCGGCGCCCTGGCGTTCGACCGCGAACTGGGCGGCGGCCTGCGCGGCGGCTTCAACCTGTCGGCCAAATATTCGACCGAATACAACACCGGCTCGGACCTGCTGCCGTACAAGAACCAGGACGCCTTCACCGTCGTCAACGGCCGGGTCTCGATCGGGTCGGCGGACGAACGCTGGACGCTGGAGGTCTGGGGCCAGAACCTGCTGCAGGAAGAATACACCCAGGTCGGCTTCGCCGCGCCGCTGCAGGGTACGGCCTTCACCAACACCACGACGCCGCAGGCGGACGGCACCTACTACAATATGGCCACCGATACGGCGACGTATAACGCCTACCTCGGCGCCCCGCGCACCTACGGCGTGACGCTGAAGGTCAAATACTGATCGCCGGCCTCCAAGGCTGAACGACCAAGGGCCGACCGGGAAACCGGCCGGCCCTTTTTCTTGGATGGACTGGCTGACAGAGCAACGGACGGTCGTGGGACGTACGCCAGCCTGCTGGTACCGTCATTTTAACCCGCTTTGGTCACCAAGCTGGGCTGGACGCGGCGCTTTCGCTGCTCGATACACGGGTTCTCCGACGCTTGGCGTCCATTGAGGAATCCTATGCGTCATCAGGCGCTTCGTCATCCAATCTGGCGTGGTTACGCCTTTGCGATCGCCGCTTGGGCCGTCGCCTTTGGGCTGCGTTATGGGCTTGCGCCCTGGTTTCCGCCGGGCTTTCCCTATCTGACCTTCTTTCCGGCCGTCGTGCTGGTCGCCTTCTATGCCGGCCTGCGTCCGGCCATTCTGACAGCGACCTTGTCGGGCCTGTCGGCCTGGTGGTTCTGGATCGGCCCGCCGGGGTTCGACCTGGGCGTCGCGACCTTCGTCGCCATCGGCTTTTACGCGTTCGTCGTCGCCGTCGACATCTTTTTCATCGTCGGCATGGACAAGGCGTCGGCCAGGTTGGCGCGCGAGGTCGAGCGCAGCACCGCCCTGGCGGAAAGCCGCGACATCCTGCTCCGGGAAGTGCAGCACCGTGTCTCCAACAACATTCAGGTAGTCAGCGCCTTGCTGAAGCTGGAAGCGCGCGCCGCCGTCGATCCTGGCGCGAAAAAAGCCCTGTCCGACGCCTCGGCCCGCACGGGACTGGTCGCCCGCATCCAACGCAGTCTGGCTGACGCTGAACAACAGACCACCGCCTTTCAGGATGTGGCGCGATCGATCGTCGACGATGCGCTGACGGCGGCCGCGCGTGACGACGTTGCAGTCTCTATTTCGGCTGGCGAAGTGGTGCTGTCGGCCGAGGAAGCCACGCCTGTGGTCCTGATCATGCTGGAATGCGTCAACAACGCGCTGGAGCACGCCTTCCCAAACCGGCCGGGCCGGATCACGATCGCTCTGTGCGACGACGGAGTGGTGCGAACCCTGACCGTCGCCGACGACGGCGTGGGAGTCGCTGAGGACACGGGCGCCGAACCGACCAGCCTGGGCCTGCGGATCATCACGGCCCTGGCGCGACAGCTCGGCGGAGAATGGTCGCTGCGGTCCGCCATGCCCGGCGCGATCGCCCGCCTGTCCTGGCCCAGCGCGCCGGTCACGCCCTAGACCGCCAAACTGTACAGCGTCCAAAGAAAGGCCCGGTCGGATCGCTCCGCCGGGCCTTTTGCTAGACACTCATTTTGGGCGGATCAGGCCGGGCGATCCTCCGTCGCGACCGGCTCTTCGTGCCCGTGCTGGCCGTGGAACATCTTGTCCATTCGGCCTTCCAGGCGGCGCTTGACCCCGTCGATCAGGCTGAACACCACCGGCACGAACAGCAGCGACAGGGCGGTCGAGGTGATCAGCCCCCCGATGACTGCGATGGCCATGGGCGAGCGGAAGGCGGTGCCTTCGCCGAACGCCGCCGCGATGGGCAGCATCCCCAGCCCCATCGCCATGGTCGTCATGATGATCGGCCGCGCCCGCTTGTGGGCGGCGTCCATCAGGGCGTCGTGGCGGTTCATCCCCTTGTCGATCGCCATGATGGCGTAGTCGACCAGCAGGATGGAGTTCTTCGCCGCGATCCCGGTCAGCATGATGATGCCGATCAGGGCCGGCATGGACAGCGACTTGCCCGTCACCAGCAGCAGGAAGAAGGCGCCGCCGAACGACACCGGAAGCGCCGCCAGGATGGTGATCGGGTGGAAGAAGCTTTTGAACAGCAGGACCAGCACGACATACATCAGCAGAATGCCGGTGATGATGGCGAAGGCGAAGCCCATGCCCAGCTCCTGGAAGCTTTCGGCGTCGCCCGACGGCTTCTGGCTGACCCCCTGCGGCAGGGACTTGATCGCCGGCAGATCGTTCACCGCCTGCGTTCCCTGGCTCAGGGTCAGGCCGGTCAGTTCGGCGGTGATGTTGGCGACCCGCAGCCGGTCCAGACGATTGATCTGGTTGGGGCCTGCGCCGAAGGTGATATCCGCCACCGCCGACAGGGGCACAGTCGCGCCCGACGCCGTCGGCACCTGAAGGTTCTCCAGCACGCCCAGGTCCGAACGCGCCTGTTCCGTCAGCATGACCCGGATCGGCACCTGGCGGTCGCCTAGATTGAATTTGGGCAACAGTTGATCGGCGTCGCCCAGGGTGGCGACGCGCGCCACCTGGCTGATGTCCTGGGTCGACACCCCTTGCAAGGCGGCGATGTCGGCGCGCGGCGTGACCAGGATTTCCGGCCGCACGAGCGAGGCCGAGGACACCACATTGGACAGGCCCGGAATGCTGCGCATCTCGCGCTCGACCTTGGCGGCCGCGGGCTCAAGCACATTGGGGTCGTCGCCGACCAGGGCGATGGTCAGAAGGCTGGACCCGCCGCCGCCGCCCGCGGCGCCGAACTGGATCCGCGCGCCGGGAATCTGGCGCAGCACCGGTCCCATGTCGCGCTCGAACTCCTGCTGGTTCAGCTTGCGATCCCAGCGCCCGACCAGATTGACGGTCAGGTTAGCGCTGCGCACCTCGCCGGCCGATCCGCCGCCGCCGGGGCCGAAGCTGGTCGTCGCCGAACCGACGGAAGAATAGACCGACGCGACCTCGGGCCGTTTCATCAGTTCGCGGTTGATGCGTTGCACGGCCGAATCCGTCTCGGCCAGGGTCGCGCCCGGCGGCAACTGCACCGTCACGGTGGAGCGCGAGATGTCCTCGACCGGAATGAACTCGCCCGGCAGCTTTGTCGCCAGGAAGATCGACACGAAGAAGAACAGGATCCCCATCCCCAGCACCCACAGCCGGTGATCGAACATCCGGTCCGCGACCTTGCGGCGGAACCAGCCGGCGTGCGGATGGTGCTCGGCCCGACGCTTGCGCCAGTCGTCGCCCAGCGCCCAGTTCAGGGCCTTCAGATAGGGCCCCATCCAGAACGGGTCCTTATGCTCCTTGCCCTGGTCGCGCTTCAGCAGATAGGCGCCCATCAGCGGCGTCAGGGTTCGCGCCACGAGCAGCGAGAACAGAACGCTGACGCAGGTGGCGATGGCGAAGCTCTTGAAGAACTGGCCGACGACGCCGGGCATGAAGCCGGTGGGGGCGAACACCGCGATCAGGGTCGCCGTCGTCGCCATGACCGCCAGGCCGATTTCGTCGGCCGCCTCGATGGCGGCGGGGTAGGGGGCCTTGCCGTCGCGGATGTGGCGGACGATGTTCTCGATCTCCACGATGGCGTCGTCGACCAGGATGCCGATGGTCAGCGACAGGGCCAGCAGCGTCACGACGTTCAGCGACTGGTTCGTCAGGTCCATCACCCAGAAGGTCGGGATCAGCGACAGCGGCATGGCCACCGCCGCGATCAGGGTCGCGCGCCAGTCCCGCAGGAAGATGAAGACGACCGCAATCGCCAGAAGCGCGCCCAGCACCAGGGTCTCGACCGAGGCGTGGAAGTTGTTGACGACGTCCTCGGTGGTGTTGGCTACCTCCTCGATGGCGACGTCGCCGCGCTCCTGGTCCAGCTTCTCGATCTCGGCCTTGACGCGGTCATAGACGTCCACCTCGGACGAGCCGATGGCGCGCGAGACGCCGAAGCCGACGACTTCCTGACCGTTGAAGCGGGCGCGGCCGCGCGGCTCGGACCATTCGTCGGTGATCTGGCCCAGGTCGCCCAGCCGCACGCTGCGGCTGCCGATGGGGATCAGGGTTTCGCGCAGCTGTTCGACCGACTGGGCCGAACCGACGGTGCGGATGGCCTGCTCCTCGCCCGCGATCTCGCCGCGACCGCCCGGCAGGTTGATGTTGGAGGCGCGCAGCTGGTTCGACACCTGGGCCGCCGTCACGCCCGAGGCGGCGAGCCGCGCGGGGTCCAGCTTTATGCGGATTTCACGGCTGACGCCGCCGTCACGGCTGATTTGGCTGACGCCGCGCACCGACAGCAGACGTTTGGCCACGGTGTTGTCGACGAACCAGCTCAGCTCCTCGGGGCTCATGCCTGGCGCCCGCACCACGAAGTTGGCGAAGGGGATGGCGGTGAACTCGATGCGCTGGACGATCGGTTCCTGCACGTCGGCGGGCAGGTTCTGGCGGATGCCGCTGACGGCGTTGCGCACGTCGTTGGTGACCTTTTCCAGGTTCACGCCCAGCTGGAATTCGATCGAGGTGGTCGACACCCCCTCGTTGACGACCGAGGTGATGTGCTTGACCGACCCCAGGCCCGCCACCGCATCCTCGACCAGGCGGGTGACCTGCGTCTCCATCTCGGTCGGGGCCGCGCCGGCCTGGACCACCGTCACGGCGACGACCGGCAGGTCCACGTCGGGGAAGTTGTTAGTCCTGAGCTTGAAATAGCTCATTGTCCCCGCGATCGTCAGGACGACGAACAGCAGGACGATGGGGATCGGGTTCCTGATCGACCAGGACGAGATGTTCTGAAAGCCCATCGATCCGATCCTAGCGCGCGGCTGCAGCGGCGGGGGCAGTGGCGGCCGGCGTCGCCGGCTGGGGCGCCGCGGTCGCCGGGGCCACCGTCACATGGTCGCCTTCGCCCAGGAAGCCTGCGCCCTGAACCACGACGCGCTGACCGGCCTGGACTCCCGTGACCGCGACGCGGTCGCCGCTGCGAACCCCGGTTGTGACCGGGACGAAGCGGACGACATCGCCCTGACCCACGACATAGACGCCGGCCTTGGCCTCGCGATAGACGACGGCCGAGGACGGCACGACCAGGGCGGGCTGATCGCCGACGGCGATCTCGGCGCGGGCGAACATGCCGGGCCGCAGTTGGGCGCCGGGCGCCAGGGAGATGCGGGCCAGGCCCAGGCGGGTCTGCGCATTGACCTCGGGCGTGACGATGCGGACCGAGCCGGTGGTCTGGCCGGCCTCGCTGGAGGTCACGATCGCCGACTGACCGGCGCGCACCAGCGACAGTTCGGTTTCCGGCACCTGGGCGTCCAGTTCCAGCCGGCCGTCGCGCACCATGCGGAACAGTTCAGTCCCGGCGGCGATGATCTGGCCCTTGGTGACGCTGCGGCTGATGATCATTCCGCCGACGGGCGCGCGGATGGTCGCCTGCGACAGCTGCGTTTGGGTCTGGCTCAGGGCCGCGCGGGCGGCGGCCAGATTGGCGTTCGAGCTGCGCTGGTTGGCCAGGGCTGTGTCCAGCGACGCCTGGCTGAGGAAGCCGCGTTCCTTCAGCTGCTGCGCGCGATCAAGCGCGGCGTTGTCTCGGGCCACATTGGCCTCGGCCAGCTGCACCTGGGCCTGCTGCTGCCGCAGCTGGGCGCGCAGCAGGACGTCGTTCATCTGCACCAGCGGCTGGCCCTGACGCACGTAGGAGCCTTCGTCCACATAGACGGCGACGGCGGTCAGGCCGCCGGTCTCGGCCGCCACCGGCACCTCTTCCCAGGCGGAGACAGAGCCCGAGGCGCTGACCGTGCGGGCCAGGTTGATCTGGGTCACGGTCGCGGCGGTCACGGTCTGGCGCGCGCCGGCCGCCTCCTTGCCGTCGGCCTTCTTGTCGTCTCCGCCGCCGCAGCCGGCCAGCAGCAGGACGGCCAGAACGGCCGCACCGGCCAGAAGTGTGGGTCGGGTCGTCTGGAGCACGGAAAAACGTCCTTGAAGAGCGATCAGGCGATGGCTGTTTCCCTTATAGCGTCCAAGGGCCGCGCTCAAAGACAAACGCCATCATTGCCAAGCTGTAATACGCGCCCGCACGGGCGGCGGATCGTGCCGCGTCTGGTCCCCGGCGCCCGCGCGTGATAGGGGCGCGCGGATGACGACTCCCCCGATCTCGAACATTCGCAACTTCAGCGTGGTCGCGCACATCGACCATGGCAAGTCGACCCTGTCCGACCGCCTGATCCAGCACACCGGCGGCCTGACCGCGCGCGAGATGTCCGAGCAGGTGCTCGACAATATGGAGATCGAGAAGGAACGGGGCATCACCATCAAGGCCCAGACCGTGCGCCTGACCTACAAGGCCAGGGACGGCGAGGAGTACATCCTGAACCTGATGGACACGCCGGGCCACGTGGACTTCGCCTATGAGGTCAGCCGCTCCCTGGCCGCCTGCGAAGGCTCGCTGCTGGTCGTGGACGCCTCGCAAGGGGTCGAGGCCCAGACCCTGGCCAATGTCTATCAGGCCATCGACAACAACCACGAGATCGTCCCGGTCCTGAACAAGGTCGATCTGCCGGCTGCCGAGCCGGACCGCGTGCGCGCCCAGATCGAGGACGTGATCGGCATCGACGCCTCCGAAGCGGTCCTGGCCAGCGCCAAGTCCGGCATCGGCATCGAGGAGGTGCTGGAGGCCATCGTCACCAAGCTGCCCTCTCCTAAGGGGGATGCCAACGCCCCGCTGAAGGCCATGCTGGTCGACGCCTGGTACGACCCCTATTTGGGCGTCGTCGTCCTGGTCCGCGTCTTCGACGGCGTGCTGAAGACCGGCATGCGGGTCAAGATGATGCGCAACGGCTCGACCCACCTGATCGACCGGGTCGGCGTCTTCCTGCCCAAGAACACGCCCGTGGATCAGCTCGGCCCCGGCGAGGTCGGCTTCATCACCGCCCAGATCAAGGAAGTGGCCCACGCCGCCGTCGGCGACACCATCACCGATGAGAAGAAGCCGACCGCCGAGCCGCTGAAGGGGTTCAAGGAAGTCCAGTCGGTCGTCTTCTGCGGTCTGTTCCCGGTGGACGCCGCAGACTTCGAGGACCTGCGCGCCGCGATCGGCAAGCTGCGCCTGAACGACGCCTCCTTCACCTATGAGATGGAAAGCTCGGCGGCGCTGGGCTTCGGCTTCCGGTGCGGCTTCCTGGGCTTGCTGCACCTTGAGATCATCCAGGAGCGCCTGAGCCGCGAGTTCAACCTCGACCTGATCGCCACGGCGCCGTCCGTCGTCTACAAGATCGGCCTGCGCGACGGCTCCGAAATCGACCTGCACAACCCGGCCGACCTGCCCGACGTGATGCAGATCGAGACCATCGCCGAACCCTGGATCAAGGCCACCATCCTGACGCCCGACGAATACCTGGGCGGCGTCATCAAGCTGTGTCAGGACCGTCGCGGCCAGCAGATCGAACTGTCCTACGTCGGCAACCGCGCCATGGTGGTCTATGAGCTGCCGCTGAACGAGGTGGTGTTCGACTTCTACGACCGGCTGAAGTCGATCTCGAAGGGCTATGCCTCGTTCGACTACGAGATCACCGAATACAAGGTCGGCGACCTGGTGAAGATGTCCATCCTGGTCAACGCCGAGCCGGTCGACGCCCTGTCCATGCTGGTCCACCGCGCCCGCGCCGAGACGCGCGGCCGGGGCATGGTCGAGAAGATGAAGGAACTGATCCCGCCCCACCTGTTCCAGATCCCGATCCAGGCGGCCATCGGCGGCAAGATCATCGCCCGCGAGACCGTCCGGGCGCTCCGCAAGGACGTGACCTCGAAATGCTACGGCGGCGACGCCACCCGCAAGAAGAAGCTTCTGGAGAAGCAGAAGGCCGGCAAGAAGCGCATGCGCCAGTTCGGCAAGGTCGAAATCCCGCAGGAAGCCTTCATCGCCGCCCTGAAGATGGACGAGGATTGAGAGCTGACCGAGGAGCGCTGGCAAAAGGATAACAGAGTTGCCTTTTTGTTCTGCTGGCGTGATAGTCACCAGATGACCGACATCGCTCCTCCGCATCGCCAGTCGTTCGAGTCCATTCGCCATGAGGACGAAGGGGTTGAGTATTGGCTGGCGAGGCAGCTTGCCCCCGTTCTCGGCTATCAGGATTACCGCAACTTCCTGTCCGTGATTGAGAAGGCGCGTGTATCGGCGGCTGCGGCGGGGCTCGATCCGGCGGACCATTTCGGTGACGTCACCAAAATGGTCGATCTGGGCTCTGGCGCGCAACGCGAGGTCGCCGATGTGCGGTTGTCTCGTTACGCCTGTTACCTGATCGTCCAGAACGGTGACCCGTCCAAGCCTGTGATCGCGGCGGGGCAGACCTATTTCGCCGTCCAGACGCGGCGTCAGGAGATCGCGGACGACCCAGCGTTTGGCGGCCTGTCGGAGGACGACAAGCGATTGATGCTGAGGCGCGAGATGGCGCAACACAATACCGCGCTGGCCTCCGCCGCGAGGCAGGCGGGGGTTGAGACCGGACTGGATTATGCGGTGTTTCAGGACCACGGCTATCGCGGCCTTTATGGCGGCCGGACCATGCGCGACATCCATGCGCTGAAGGGCCTGAAGAAGAGCCAAAAGATACTGGATCACATGGGTTCGACGGAACTTGCCGCGAACCTGTTCCGCGCCACTCAGGCCGAGGACAAGCTGAGGCGAGACGGGGCGAGCACCAAGGCGCAGGCCAACGACATCCACCACGCCGTCGGCAAGAAGGTGCGCCAGACCATCTCGGAATTGGGCGGTGTGATGCCGGAGCGTCTGCCGACGCCGGAAACGAGCATCGGTCAGTTGGAACGGGCCAAGGCCAAGGCGCTAAAGGGGCCATCGAGCGAGGTCGAGTGATGGACCACACGAACTGGGTTCAGACCGTGGATCGGTTGTTGCTAAGCGACTGGCGAATGTCTGTGACCGACGCCGGGATCGACGAAGATCAACTGACGCGGGCTTGGCGGGACGGAGAAGACCCAGCGGCGTTCGTGGCGTGGTTCGCGGAGAAGTATGACCTGATCCGATTCGAACCTTGACCGGTCAGAAGTGGGCTTTCCAAGCCTCGGCCTCTAACGTGACTGACGTTTCCAGCGGCGGCGGCAGGGCGAAGAGCGCCGCCGCGGCTGAAAGGTCGTGGAGGCGGTAGAGCCGCCAGTGGTCAGGGCGTTCCTGTGAAACCTCGCGCTCGGTGCGGGTTAGGTAAAATGGCGTCGTGGGGCCGCCCCGGGTGGCCTTGACCTCGATCAGGCGCTCGGCGCCGCTCGGGTCGAAACTCTTGATGTCGTAGCCGGCGCCGTCGCCGCGTTCTTGGCTGGTCCATTCGATGCGGCGCGCGAGGTCGGGGCGGTCGTGCGCGATGAGACGCGCGCGCTCGTGATGGAAGACGCGCTCTTCGCCCAGCAAGCCGAGGGACCGGTTCCGGTGATCGCGGGCTGCTGGGTCGTACTTGCGGACGAGGCGGGCGAGCCCTTCCGGGCGCGGGGTGCGGGCCGGGCCGGGGGGAGGGCTTTCGGTGAGGGTGAGGGGCAGATGGCTTGCACCTGCGTCGTCAAACCTTGACGCGGATTCGGCGACGCCTCGCTCAGACCCAGTCGTTCCCTCCGTCTCGGCGCGAAAGAGCGCCGATCCACCGCCCCATGTCTGCACAACGGGGAGGAAAGAAAAAGCATTGTCATTTAGGATTTCGGGATGGGCGTCTAGGTGGCGGTCGATGGCGTCGAAGATGGCGGCTTGGTAGTTGGCCATGGGGCGGTAACCGCGCACATGGGGCAAGCCCAGCTCGGCTGCGACGGCCGAAATGTTCATGTGTTTGAATTCGACCGAGCGGTGACTTCGGCCGGTTCGCTCCATCAGTGCACGAGCGCGATGCGCTTTGACGAACGGCTCGCCCGCCGCGTCGAGGGCAAGCATGGCGAAATAGTCAGCGACGATGGCGTCGAGCTCGTCGTCCTTCCAATCCGTTCCGGTCTTGCTTGCGTCGGCCACAGGCTCTCCCCGGGGTCGAAGCTAGACGGGTTCACCGGGAATGCTAGGGCTCAAGTTCGCTTCTTGGAACGATGAACGGCGCATCTAACCCTGCACCGTCTCCGTGATGAAGTGCCGGCCTTGGCGGTCCTCGATCTCGACCACCCACAGGTCCGGGTCATACCCCCGCTGGCGAGCGATATAGGCGTCCAGCTCGCTTTCGCTGTCGGAGGTGACGGGCTGGATCCACAGGCGGTCGCCGTCGGTTCCGAAGGCTTCGGTGAACAGGCGGGCGGTGCGGGTGGTGGTGTCGTAGGCCTTGACGATGACCGAGCCGGCGCGGGCGTCGCCCCTCTTGACCACGGTCGCATAGGCGCCCTCGATCTGGGCGCGGCGGATCAGGGCGCTGACCCACAGGTCGCTGGAAAGAAGCAATTCGCTAACCCTGCTCGAACACGGAACCCCAACCCTGGCGCGCTAGGGTCTGGGCATGAGGATAGGCCTTTCCCCCCGGCAAGCCAGAGGTTTCCTGTCGGCCGTGCTGATCGCCGCGACGCCCGTCGCAGCCTTCGCCGCGCCGCAGGACCGCTTCTATGAGCGCAGCTTCGTGCTGGCCGCCAACGACCGCTGCGGCCTGTTCGAGCCGCAGCTGACCGCCGCCCTGACAGCTGCGGCCTGGCAGGCGCGGGGCGCGGCCCTGCGCGCCGGATCCAACGACCGGCAGCTGGCCGAGACGGCCCAGCGGGCGCGGGCGCGCGCGAACACGACGCCGTGCGGCTCCACCGACCTGAAGACGGTTCAGGGCCGGGTCCAGACCGCCTTTTCCGGCTGGTCGCGCACGACGCGGATGGAGTTTCCCGGCGATCGCCGAAAGTGGAGCGCGGATCGCGCGGCCTATGCGCGCCCGACCTGGCGGCTGATGCAGGCGACCGTGATCGGCGCCTCGCCCGTGCGGTTCGGCGTGGTGGGCGGCATGGACCGGCCCGATCAACTGGCCGCCGTGGTGTCCTGGCAGGGGCGCTCGCGACCGACCGGCGTGCGGGTGGTGATGCGCGACCACACGGTGGCGCCGCGTCCGTGGCTGTCGCACGACCTGCCGCCAGCCGCGCAACGCCGCGCCTTCTGGGCCGCCGGGGTGACCAGCGCCGATACGATGCTGCTGCCCGAAGGCCGTCCGGCCGGTCAGGCCTGGCTGTTCCCCGCCGCCGCCGCCGACGCCCTGTCGGCCCTTGACCCGCGCGAGGTCTTCACAGTCGAGTTCCTGTTCCGCGACGGCAGCATCGCCCGCTCCACCTTCGAAGCCGGCGACTTCGCGGCGGGCCGCGCCTTCCTGGCGATGGGGCAGGTTTAGGGGCGCGGTTATCTCCCGTCGCGGTCGATCGTCATTGACGTTCAGCCTGATATTTTGATGCTTCCGAAGCCCTCACTTCGTAGCCAAGCGGCGTCCGAACCAGGTCTCTAGCCAATGGTATGGCTCCGCTAGGCATGATTGGTAGCGCAGTCGTATCAGGCCACCGCTGCGTTATCTTCGATATCAGAGATTTCTGTAACTTTGCGGACTGCTCTGGGTTCTCGCCCTTGGAAAAGGTGATCCAAATGCGTCCGACATGGTCGGCTCCGTCCATTGCCGAGACCATGTTTTCCTCGTCGTTTCCTCTCCAGATCGAGGCGTTAAGGGACAACGGGGACACACGCGACAAGGCTCGCAGTTGGTCGTCGGATGCCGCATCAAGGTGATAGCCCTGCGCTATGGCTTCCTGACGCATTAACGCCAGAAAGTCGGACTTGTCGGTCGCTGTTGGCAGCGGGACTTCGAAGGCGGCGACTGTCTGTAAGCTTTCGGGCTGGTCAGCCACGCAACCGATGCACAGCAGCGCGAGCAGGGGCGAAATTCGAACCATGTTCCATGATCTGACGGATAATGGAGCAGGTCAATGAGCACTTCCCCCCGTTCGCCGCCCACCTCGCCGATCATATCAAGCCTCGACAGTGACCGGCGTCGCGTCGACAGCCGTCTCGCTCGCTTCGCCCGCCACCATCACCGGCAGCCGGATCATCACCGCCGCGCCTTCGCCCAGGGTGCTGTCGATGGTCATGCGGCCGCCGTGCAGTTCGGTCAGGCTGCGGACCAGGGACAGGCCCAGGCCGGTGCCTTGCGCCTTCTGATCGGCGCCGCCGGCCTGTTCGAAGGGGCGGCCCAGGCGTTGCAGGTCCTGCGGCGCGATGCCGACGCCGGTGTCGGAGACGGCCAGATCCAGGTCCGGCCCGTCGGCGTCGAGGGTGATGGTGACGGATCCGCCCGCCGGGGTGAACTTGACCGCATTGGACAGCAGGTTCAGCGCCATCTGCTTAAGGGCGCGGGCGTCGGCGCGGACCTTGATCGGCTCGGACGGCAGGACGGCGGCCAGCTCGATCCCCTTGTCGTCGGCCTGCAGCCGGACCAGGGCGACGGCGGCGGACACGGCGTCGCGGGCGTCGAACGTCTCCATCGCCAGCTGGTAGCGTTCGGCCTCGATCTTGGACAGATCCAGGACGTCGTTGATTAGATCCAGCAGATGGCCGCCCGCCTGATGGATGGCGTCGGCGTATCCGGCGTAGCGGTCGGGCAGGGGGCCGAACAGCTTCTGGCGCATGATGTCCGCAAAGCCGATCACGGCGTTCAGGGGGGTGCGCAGCTCGTGGCTCATATTGGCCAGGAAGCGGGTCTTGCCGGCCGACTGCGCCTCGGCCTCGACGCGGGCGGTCTCCAGTCCGAGCTCGCGGGCGAACTGGGCCGTGCCGTCGAACGCCTGGGCGATCAGGCGCGGGCGGTCCGTCTCATGCTGGAATGGGCCCAGGATCATGACGACCCGGCGGTCCAGGGCGATGCGCGGGGTGAACTGGACCTCGACCGACTGCCCCGACAGGGCGCGGGCCAGGGCCGCGGAAACGGCCGGTCGATCCGGCGCATGGACGGCCGAGATCAGGCCCTGCTCGGTCAGGGCCAGCACCGACAGGGCGGGCGGCGGCGTGCCCCAGGTCGCGACCGCACGGCCGGACGGATCGAGCAGTAGGGTCAGGGCCGGCTGATCCTCCAGCAGGGCGGCGATCCGGGCGGCCTCGTCCTCGGCTTCGGCCAGACGACGCTGGCGCGCGCTCCAGGTCAGGCGCATGGCGGCGATGATCGCGCCCATGGCCAGCAGGCCCGAGACGGCGGCCAGCAAGGGGCCTTGCGCCTCCGCCCCGTTCAGCCAGGTCGAGATCAGCCCCGCCAGCAGCGGCAGGGCCACGGCGAAGGCGCCCATCCGGGTCAGGCGGTCAGCTCCGATCAGGGCATGATCGAGGGCGATGCCCGCCGCCAGCGGCGTCAGGATCAGCCCGGGCAGGGCGCCGGTCACGCCGCCGGTCAGGCCGGCCGAAGCGGTGGCGGCCAAAATCCACCCGCCCATGACGGCCAGCCTCAGCCCCACGCTGTCGCGCACCATCAGCACGACGCCGAACACGCCGGGGAAGGCCATCAGCAGCAGGGCGGCCAGCGGCGCGTCCTTCAGCCCGTCCATCATCTGGGCCGCCAGCGCCGTCAGGGCCACCGCCACCGCCCAGATCGCATGCCATAAGGCGACCAGCGGGGCGCCCAACGCCGCGTCGTGCGTCGGGTCGTCCTCGTATCTGGCGTGGGCGTCGGGTTTCAAGAAGGGCGGGCCATGGGTTTCGTCTGCGCCCAGACTAGGGCTGCGGCTGAGTCGGTGCGAGGCCGCTCCCCCCTGAGGCGAACCCCATTGCGGCGTTCACCATGAATATCGGGGGACAAAACGGCCGGTTGTCGTTAACGGCCGCGCGGCCTATCTGGCGGCGCATGACCGACCGTACGCCGCCGACCGACACCCTGGACCAGACCCTGGCCGAACTGGCCGAGGATTTCGACCTGCTGGGCGATTGGGAGCAGCGGATCGAATATGTCATCGAACTGGGCAAGGGGCTGGCTCCGCTGGACGAGGCCGACCGCATCGAGGCCAACAAGGTGCCGGGCTGCGCCGCCCAGGTCTGGCTGGCGACGACGCAGGACGAGGGGCGGCTGTGGTTCGCCGCCGACAGCGACAGCGCCCTGTCCAAGGGCAATATCGCTCTGCTGCTGAAACTCTATTCCGGCCGCACGGCGGCGGAGATCGTCGCCTTCGACGCCCGCGCGGCGCTGGATCGGCTAGGTCTGCCCTCGGCCCTGACCCGCCAGCGCGCCAACGGCCTGAACAGCATGGTTGGCCGCATCCGCGAGGCGGCGCTGGCGGCGGACGTGGGCGCCGGCTGAAACGTGGAGCTGGGTGAAAGCTCTGCACGTCAGGGTCTTTGTCCGCCAGAAAAGAGCCGATATCCTGTCAAGTCTTGCAATGGGGGATCGCAATGTTTTTGGACGCGAGGAAGAGCTCAGGGCGGCCTGCTCTTGAAACGCTGGCCGCCCTTGCGGCGTCATTCGTTGTCCTGGGCGGATGCGCAACTGCGGCGCCGGGCGCCCCGATAGCAGCATCGGCCGCCGACCCGCTTCTTCTGGCCCTGACAGCGGCGCCTGAGACGATCGATGCGGCTGCGGCGCGTGGGGACGCCCAGGCCCAGTTCGCGCAATCGATCATCCTTGCCCACGGACTCCGGGGACAGCCTCAGGATTCGGCACAGGCAAGTCTTCTAAGAAGCCAGGCTCTTTCGCGGCGTCCGGGGACGGCTCTCACTCAATATATTCCAGGCATCAACGGCCAGCCTGGAAGGGTCGTCCCTCTCGTCGTTCAGGGGGCGGCGGGGTTCCCTCCATTTCTCGCTGAAAGACTGGACGCCTGCATTCAAACGCTGGAAGCCAGTTCGGACGCGGTGACCTTCGATCCGACTTCATGGGACGACGAAGGGGCTTACGAACGCGTGGAAGCAGAGGCAGCAAGACGCGCTGAGGTCTGCGGAGGATCAGAACGCTATCAACTCATCGCTGCGCTATGGACCTGGGAGAGGCCCTGGCGTCCCTGGCCTTTGCCGGATTGCGAGACCGAGTACGTGCGGTGCCATGTTCTGTCGGCCAAGATCCAACGCCTCAACGGCCGCGATCCTCGTCGCGAAGCCATCGAGGCCGCAAGGCGCGGCGATTTCCGATTGGGGGCGACAAACCACATCGGCCCCATGCCGCAAGGTTGGGACACGACGGGCGTCGACTGCCGTGCGTGGACGCGCGACTTGGTCGGCAAGTGGCACGTCAATCAGGACGTCATCAGACCGGGCGATCCCCAGCACACAGCCGCAGCGTCGTCCTTTATCGCGATCTATAATCGCACGCTGATCCAACAGCCCGCCTTCCCCTTCAAGGACATTTGCGGACTGACGGGCGGGCGACGCGCTCAGCGGTTTACAGGGCCAGTCACCAGCTTTTCCGAAGCGGCTCGAACGATGGATCCGGCCCGTTTGTCGGAGGTCCCTTCGGAAGCCCAGATCAATGCCAAGGACGTATTTGGCGTCACGGCTCTGGGGTGGGCGACGCGAAACCGCGATCAGGCCATGGCCGCCGCGCTTCTGGAGGCCGGGGCCGATCCTAACATCTTCGATCAAAATGAGCCCGGTCCGTTGGCTTTTGCGCTCAATGCAGACCAGTTCGACCTTGTTCGGCTGATGTTGTCACGCGGCGCCGAACTGCAAAGGTCGACCGGAACGTGCGAAAGGCGCAGCCTTTTTGAAGGTCCGCCCGAGGGCAACGGCGGCTGTAGCTGGGCGGGCCTTTTGATCCTCAAGCAGCAGTTCGACCTCTTGGATAAGCTGGCGGCCGGTCCAGAAGGCAAGGACTTGCTGGCTCAGGGCGCCTTCGAACTGGATCAGGCCTTCTTGGCGGCTGTTCGGTCGGGCGATAAGACGACGACCGAACGCTTGGTGGCTTATGCGGGTGATGGCTACCGTACGGCGCCCACCCTGGAGGCTCTCGACGCGTTTGGGGATCGGGATGTGCTCATGCAGTTCGTGGCCGCCAAAGGCGCGGAGGCCGCGCGATCGCCAACGGAGGCGGAACTCTGGCGCGTCGCCGCAAGAGCGCGTCAAGCCGGACCGCTGAACTTACTTCGCCAGAAGGGGGGCGACCTCAATCTCCTCTCACCAGCGAGGCTCGAGACTTGCAGCGTGGCGATAGGGCGGGGTGATGTCTCGGTGCTTGACCTCTGCATCGCCGAGGCGACCCAGCGCAAACAGGCGATCGAAGCGGCCGTCACTGCGGGCGATGAGGCAGCCTTCCAGAACTTGATAGCCGATGTCTCGGACTTGCGAGAACGAAACAAGCCGTCGTTGCTGGGGTTTGTCGTGCAGCACGGATCGGTTTCGATGCTCGAACAGGTTCTTGCCCGCGGTTTCGACTTCAAGCAGCCTTGGATGGGGGAAAGTGCGGTGGCCATGGCGGCGCGACGCGGCGACCGCGAGCGCGTCCGGCTTCTTGCGGACGCAGGCGCCGGCGGTTTGGTCCAGGCGATCGGAACCTTGGGAAACTTGGGCAATCCACCTCCCGGGCTGGACACGATCGCTTTCGGGTCTCGCAACGAGGACACCGAGCGCCTGCCCAACAACAATGGAAGCGCCAACCTCGAGGCGGTCCGGATCGTCGCAGCCGAGGCGGCGCGTCGAGAAGGCCCACAAGCGCTTGAAGCGTCTTTCAAAAGCGCAACGTACAGCGGCTACAACGATGTATTGGAAGTCCTGCTGGCTAACGGCTTGGATCTGCGCTCGGCCAAACAGCCTGGAGAGATTTGGTTTGCTTGGGCGGGAATGGGTCAGCCGTGCAAGCCATCGACAGGTCGCATCCTTTTAAAAGCGGGATTGCCGACCACCTACCCGCCCAGTGACTTCACGCACGACACCGCCCTGCACACCCTCTCGTCCCGATGCATGAACCCTCGTAGCGTTGATGTTCTGGTCCGCGAAGGCGGGGTGGATGTGAATGAGCTTAATATTGACGGTGAAACACCGCTGGACCGGGCGATGACTTATCGAGAAGATTATCTGATCGCGGCGCTGAAGGCGCTTGGCGGACGAACGGCAGCAGAACTTGATCCTGCGGCCTATATTCAACGCCAAACGCAAGAGCGCCAATCCGAGGACCTTGATCTCGAGCAGAGCGAACGAGAATAGCCGGTTCGCTAATCGAAGCGGTAGTGGACTTCGCATGAAGTCACCCCATCCCATAGTGATCCGCCAGCGCCTGCAGCGCCTGTTTCAGCACGGTCTTGCCCTGGCGGCGGCGTAGGCCCAGGCCCGTTTCGGCCAGCTGCAGGCTGTCGCCGTGGATGCAGATGCGGGTCAGGATGGGGCGAAGGCGCGGGCCGACGGCGGTCAGCGCCTGTTCGACGCGGCGGGCGGCCGACAGGGCGCGGTCGGTCGGCTCCATCCGCGCGGCGGTTCCCGAGCCGGAGGTCGGCAGGGCGTCCCAGTGCATGGTGACCGACGCGCCCTTCGTCGCCTGTTCCGCCTCTCGCCGCAGCCGTTCGCCGGCGGCGGTCTCGGCCGGGGTCAGCCAGGGGCGGCCGGACGCATCCTTGCGTCGCGCCAGCCAGGCGATTGGGCTTTCGCCCAGATTGGCCCGCGCGCGGACCATGCGGCCGTCCGGCTGCATCAGGTCGCGCTGGCCCGCCACGAAGCCGGGACGACCGGGGGCGGGGGACGGCGTCGGGTCCGGCTGGGCGCGTCCCGACCAGCCGCCGCCAGGCCGCACGCGCAGGCCGGGCTGATCGATCAGGGCGCGAAACTCGGTCTCGGTCAGGGTCAGGCTGATGCGGCTGCGGCGATCCGGCGACAGGCGCAGGGCATAGGCCCCGCCCTCGGCCGACAGCCAGGCGCCGGGCTTGGCCATCAGGTCGCGCGCGCGTTCCAGAAGCCGGCTCATTGCGGCAGCTCCAGGCGGGGCGACTGATACAGGCCGTGGATGCAGCCTTCGAGGTCATTCATCAGGTCGTCGATGCTGCGCCGTTCGCGCTCGTCCTCGACCCAGCGGCAGGCGGCGCCGACGCTGGCGCGATTGACGCCGAAGACGTGTCCCACCCGCTCCAACGTCCAGCCATAGGCGACGTGCGACAGATACATGGCCAGCCAGCGCGGGCGGGCCGCGCGCGGGTTCATCCGGCCCCGGCCGGTCATCTGCGACGGATGGGCGCCGGTGCGCGCTGCGATCAGATGAATGGCCAGCCCGGCCTTGACCTGATCCTCCTCGGTGACCGGCACCCTGTAGTCCTCCAGCACGAAACGTCTCCCTCTCACGAACTCTCGACGCCGGCATCATAGGCGGCCGCGACGTCGCGATAGGAATATCGTCCTACTATGCGCCAAAATCGGTCGTGGCGGCTTAACCGCCTTGGGGTTGCAGGTGGAGCATCGTGCTTGCTGAGTGGCGAGTGTTGAGTGGTGAGCGAGAGGTGTCAGTGAGCGAGGAGTGAGCCGGCCGCGCCTGCATCTTCGCTCACCCCTTGCTCACCGGCACTGTTCACGCACTCCGCACAAGGGGAGGCGACAGAGCCGCCTGGCGGCAAACATGGTTAATAAATTTCGAATCGTTGACTCCAGCCTCTCGACGCCGATTCGCAAATCAGCCTAGATTCGCCTCAATTGGATGGCGTTAACCCTTCTTAAGGTTTTCACGTCTTAATCTGCGAACAAGGTTACCCGGCCGTGTGTCAGGGTGGTTACCGCAAAGCTTTTGCCTGGAGGGGCACGTATGCGCGTCCTGTTGATTGAAGACGATCACGCAACCGCCCAAAGCATCGAACTGATGCTGAAGTCGGAGGGCTTCAACGTCTATACGACGGACCTGGGCGAGGAAGGCATCGATCTGGGCAAGATCTATGACTACGACCTCATTCTTCTTGACCTGAACCTGCCGGACATGAGCGGCCTGGAAGTCCTGCGCCAGCTGCGCGTCGGCAAGGTCAACACCCCGGTCATGATCCTGTCGGGCAGCCACGAGATCGAAACCAAGGTCAAGACCTTCGGCGGCGGCGCCGACGACTATATGACCAAGCCCTTCCACAAGGACGAACTGATCGCGCGCACCCACGCCGTGGTCCGTCGCTCCAAGGGTCACGCCCAGGCGATCATCCACACCGGCGAGATCGCCGTGAACCTGGACGCAAAGACGGTCGAGGTGAACGGTCACCGCGTCCACCTGACGGGCAAGGAATACCAGATGCTGGAGCTGCTCTCGCTCCGCAAGGGCACGACCCTGACCAAGGAAATGTTCCTGAACCACCTGTACGGCGGCATGGACGAGCCCGAGCTGAAGATCATCGACGTCTTCATCTGCAAGCTGCGCAAGAAGCTGGCCACCGCCGCCGACGGCAAACACTATATCGAAACCGTCTGGGGCCGCGGCTATGTCCTGCGCGACCCGGCCGAGGGCGTCGTCACCGTCGCCGCCTGATCGACCTTCGATCCACGAGCTCGAAACGCCCGCCGGTGACGGCGGGCGTTTTGCGTTTCTTCGCTCAGATTGACGCGCGATTAACGCGCGGTGCAACGCGAGCCACAACCTGAAATATATATCGGGGCCATAGTCGGATGATCTCGATCTCCGAGAGAGGCGATGGCGAATCACAAGCCGATCGATTGCGGTCCATTGGCTGTCGGCGTCGTAAACGACGCGATGGGCTGGACGCTGCGCCCCGGTCTTGTCCACTTTTCATCATCCGCTCAGGAACATGCGGAAGATCGACATCCTGCTGACTATGCGCTCTGCATTCGACATATCGGTCAAATTCTCCAGGCGCCCGATTGGGTGGGGCAGGGGCCGAAAGACCGAGAGGGCTTCGTCATGGTTCGACGTATCGCCGTCGCCAAGGCGATCCTGCTGGTGGCGATCAAGCTGAAGCCGGATGCACAGGGGCGCTATGTGGTCGCCAGCACCTATCGCGTGTCGCAACACGATCTGGAGGGGCGTGTGGCCAAAGGATACTGGCTGCCCACTTAAGCAAAAGGCCCCGCCGGTGACGGGGCCTCTTTCCAATCGGACGGCGGGGTCCCAAGGTCCCGCATCTCTTTCGGCTCTCGCCTACTTTACGCCGTCGTGAGACGGAGTGCGTGAGGAGGGAGTTCTCACCTCATCAGATCAGGCCTTCAACCTAGCCTTGAAATCGCGAGATTTCAAGACCGGTCACTGCCGCTTCGCCGGCATGTCCCTGCCGCCCTGGTGCAGGACCAGACCCTCGACGGCGCCGTCGGCGTTGCGGGTGAAGGTGATCTGGGCGTCGACGGCGGTCAGGTAGAAGGCATCTTCAGCTTCCGCCGTCAGTGCGAAGGCCGGCTGGCCGGTGGCCTGGGCCATCAGCTTACCGTCCACGACCGAGATCGTCAGGGCGAAGGTCGGGGCCAGATTATAGACGCCCTCGTAAGCCTTCAGCACCTCGGGCGAGAGGGCGACGGCGCGGCGTTCGCTGGGCAGGGTGACGGCGCCGCCGCGCGCCAGGGTGACCAGGGCCGCGCCCAGCTTGTCGGGCGCTTCGCCGTTCAGATTGCCCAGGACGATGACGGCGGTCCGGTCGCCCGGGTCATAGGCCATATAGGTGTTGAAGCCCTCGATGGCGCCGTTGTGCCAGACCAGACGCTTGCCGTCGGCCTCGGACACCATCAGCCCCATGGCGTAGCCGTTGCGGACCGGCGTGGTCAGGGCGGTCATCGACTGGGCGTTCAGCAGCCGGCCGCCGAACAGGCCCTGTTCCCACTTCAGCAGGTCGTGGGTGGTCGAATACAGGGCGCCGGCCCCGGTCGGGATGGTCATGTCCACATAGTCGGCGTTGACGACGCCGTCGGCGCCCGGCGCATAGCCTGAGGCGCGGCGGGGCAGGATCACGTCGTGGCGGTCATAGCCGCTGTCGCCCATGCCTAGCGGCTGGAACAGATTGGCGGTGACGAAGTCTGCGTAGGTCTGGCCGCTGGCCGCCTCGATGATGGCGCTGAGCAGCACATAGCCCGAGTTGGAATAGGCGAACCGTGATCCGGGCGCGAAGTCCAGCGGCCGGTCGCGGAAGCGGGCGATCAGCTGCGGCAGCGTCGCGGGCCGGGTGTTCTGGGCCTCGAAGTCGGAAAAGGCGGTGAAGTTGGGCACGCCGGCCGTGTGGCTGAGCAGGTGGCGCGGGGTGATCGCGTCCCAGGCGGCCGGGGCGTCGGGCAGCCAGGTCTTGATCGGCGCATCCAGATCCAGCTTGCCCTGCTGGTTCAGCAGCATGACCGCGACGGCGGTGAATTGTTTCGACAGGGAGCCCAGGCGGAACTTCACATCCCCGTCGTTGGGGATGTTCCACTCGCGATTGGCCAGGCCGTAGCCCTGATCCAGAAGGATGCGGCCGTCGCGGGCGATCAGGACGGCGCCGGAAAAGGCGTCGGTGTCGCTGGAGGCGCGGATCACCTGATCCATGCGCGCCGCGTCCTGGGCGGCGGCCGGGCGGCTGGCCAGCGGGCTGAGCGTGAGGGCCAGGGCGCTGGCGGCCAGCAGCAGGATAGCCGGACGGCGGCCGGCGAAGAACGAATGAGGCAAGGGGCGGTCTCCTGAACGCGTCACGCTAACGCATTCTACGAGAGGCGGCGAGAGCGGCGAACGGATGCAGGCGCCGCGACCTTTTTGTCAGGGCTGCGGAAAGGTCAAGGTCGCCTCCAGCCCGCCGCCGTCGGCGTTGGCGAGCGTCAGATGGGCGCCGGCGCGTTCGGCCATGCGGCGCGCGATGGTCAGGCCCAGGCCGGAGCCGCCGCTGTCGCGCGAGCGGGACGGATCGAGGCGGTAGAAGGGCTCGAACAGTGTCTCCAACTGATCGGGCGCCACGCCGGGGCCGTGGTCGCGCACGATCAGGCGCACCGCATGGTCGTCGCGCACGCCGCTGACGGCCGCGTCGCCGCCATGGCGGACGGCGTTGTCGATCAGATTGGTCAGGCAGCGGCGCAGGGCCTGGGGCCGGGTCGGCACGACGGCGTTGCAGCCCTCGGTGAAGACGACCGGCTGGCCCGCCTCGGCGGCGTCCTCACAGATGGCGGATAGAAGCGCGTCCAGATCGACGGGGGTCACGGCCTCGACCGTAGTCTCGATGCGGGCCAGGTCCAGGCCTTCCCGGACCAGATGCTGCATGCCGGCCAGGTCGCTGATGAACTGGGCGCGCAGGGTCTCGTCCTCGATCTTTTCGACGCGCAGCCGCATCCGGGTCAGGGGCGTCTGCAGGTCGTGGGCGACGGCGGCCAGCACGCGGGTGCGATCCTCGATCAGGGCCTTCAGCCGGGTCTGCATGGCGTTCAGGGCGGCGGCGGCCTCGCGGACTTCGCGCGCGCCCTCCTCGACCAGCGGCGGGCGATCCAGATCGTGACTGAGGGCGACGGCGCCCTGGGACAGGCGGTTCAGCGGACCGGCCGCCAGCCGCGACGCCATCCAGCCGGTCAACAGCACGGCGGCCAGACCCGCAAACAGCAGGGCGGCGGCCTCGCGGCTGAGCGTCCACGGACGCGGGGCGGGCGGCAGGCTGATCGCCACCGGGACGGGCGCGCCATTGACCGGCCGCAGCACCAGGATGCGGCACCGCAGACGATCGGCCGCCGCGCCGCACGCCCCGGCCGAGGCCTCGAACGCCTTGACCGAGACCCCGTCCACGCCCCGCCGCTTCAGCGCCTCGGCGACCGCATGGGTCAGCGACGGATCGGGCGCGCCCAGCCGCTGACCGGCCGCGTCCGGCAGGCCGTCGGTCAGGCCGGCGGCGGGATCGTCGCTGGAGCCGGCCAGGTCCACGATCCGTTCGGCGGTGGTGAACTCATGGGCCTGGGACAGGCGATGGCGATGGTTCAGGCCCAGGGCGGCGAAGGTCACGCCCGCCGCCAGCAGGGCGCCGGCCAGCAGCAGCAGGAACAGCCGCGTGGTCTCGGCCTCGGCGCGGCCGTGGCGGGTTCTTACGCGCGCCCTTATCACGCGCGCCATGTCACAGGCCCCGCCAGCATATAGCCCAGGCTGCGCACCGTGCGGATCAGGGCCGGGGCCTTAGCGTCGTCGCCCAGCTTCTGGCGCAGGCGGCTGACCCTCAGGTCGATGGCGCGGTCGTCGGCGTCGGCGACGGTGGACAGGGCGCGGATCCGCTCGCGCGACAGGGGCTTGCCGCCGTTCCTGACCAGGGCGTGCAGCAGGTCGAAGTCGGCGCCCGACAGCGGGGCCAGCCGTCCGTCCTGCGCCGTCAGCGCCCGCGCGGCGATGTCCAGCGACCAGCCGGAGAAGTCGGCGTGTCGCCCTTCGTTCGTCGTCGCCTCGCCGCCAGTGCGGCGCAGGACAGTGCGGATGCGGGCCACCAGCTCGCGCGGCTCGAACGGCTTGGCCATATAGTCGTCCGCGCCCATCTCCAGCCCCACGATCCGGTCGATGGGATCGCCGCGCGCCGTCAGGATGATGACGGGAGTCTTGGACGCCGCGCGGATGCCGCGACACAGCGACAGGCCGTCCTCGTCCGGCAGGTTCAGGTCCAGCACCACCAGATCGACCGGGCCGGCCTCTAGCGCCGCCTTCATCGCCCGGCCGTCGGCGGCCTTCACCGTGCGAAACCCGTGCTGTTCCAGATGGTCGGACAACAGGTTTCGGATCTCGCGGTCGTCGTCGACGACCATAAGGACGGGGGCGGCGGAGGTCTGGGACATTGGCGTTCGGCGAGCGGGAAGACGTGCGATCTGTCGTCCTGTCTCATGGCTAAAGCGCGGCGGATACAGTCGGACACAATTCTCTTCGCCGACGATACGCGGCGACACCGACCGGCCCCGAACCGGCCGGACGCGGGTCCGAAACAGCAGTTGTCCGACACGAGGCCGGACGCCAAACCCACAGAAAGACCCGCCATGACGTCCTTCCGTTCCACCGCCGCTTTCGGGGCCGCCGCCCTGGTGATCCTGACCAGCGGCGCAGCCTTCGCCGGCACACCTTCGGCCCCGTCGTCGGGCGCCCACGCCCGCCCCGCCGCCTCGGCCCGTGCGCATCATCGGGTCAGCCACGCCCGCACCCACCGCGCCGTGACCCCCGCCAAGAAGAAGTAAGGCCCGACGCCTTGCTGGTCCTGCCGGCGTCCCCGGCCGGCAGGCCCCCCCCGACACGCCTGAGACTTCGACCTTCAAACGAAAGACATCGACATGAAATCCTTCCGCACCGCCGCCGCCGTTTCCGCCGTCGCCTTCGTCGCCCTGACCAGCGGCGCCGCCTTCGCCGGCACGACCCCGGCGCCCTCGACCGCCATGACCGCCCGTCCGGCCGCGACCGCTTCGGCGACGACCCCTGCGCCGTCGGCCCGCGCCCCGCGTGCGCACCGCCGGGGTCATCAAGCCCAGGCCCAAACGTCGGTTCAGGCGCCGGCGACCGTGACCGCCAAGAAGAAGTAAACCGGCCGCCCCCTCCGGTTCGCACAGGAACGCCCGGCTGTCGCAAGACGGCCGGGCGTTTCCGTGTTCACAAGCCTGTCGTCAGGCGGGGGTCTTGAAGCCTGCCGCGATGGCGGCCGCCATCGGATTGGGACGGCCCGAACTGTCGAAGGGCAGGGGCTTGTCGCGGCCATCGTCCTTATCGCCCTGGCGATACCAGCTGTCGGTGTCGCGCAGGCCCCAGACGGTGAAGGCGAACTGCTGGGCCTTGGGCAGGGCGGCGAAGGCCGAGGCCAGTTCGGTGACGCGCGCGCCCTGAGCCGCGATCCGGTCGGCCTGGCTGCGGAGGTCCAGCCGGTTTTCGGTGCGCAGGGTGCAGTCCAGCTCCGACACATGGATCGGCAGGCCGAACTGGCTGATCTCACGCATATAGGCGGCGATGACGCCCTCAGGGATGTCGATCCACAGGTGGGATTGCAGGCCCAGCCCCTGCAGCGGACAGCCGGCCTTCAGCAGCCGCTCGACCAGTTTCAGGAACTGCGCACCCTTGGCCGGAATGCTTTCCTGATTGTATTCGTTGAGAAACAGAACGGCGTCAGGATCCGCCATCCGGGCCTTTTCGAAGGCGCGCAGGATATAGCCGTCCTGCCCGTATCGCGCTGACCAGTGGCAGTCGCGCATCCCCGAACCGTCGTCCAGGATCGGCTCGTTGACCACGTCCCAGCTGCGGACCTTGCCGCGATAACGGCCGGCGACCGTGGCGATATAGCCATCGAAGGCGCGGTCGAAGGCGGCGCCCGACAGGTCGGCGAAGACCTCCTTGCCCTGCGAATACCAGATCAGGGTGTGGCCATGCATCGCCATGCCCTCAGCCTGGGCGAAGGCGGCGATGCGGTCGGTGCGGTCGAAGTTGGGCCGGTCGAGGCCGTCGGCCAGGATGTATTCCATCTTCATCTCCCACTCGGGCGTCAGCTGGGAGACGTTGGCGCGGGCCAGGGCGACCCAGTCCGGGTCGTCGATCTGGCTGGCCTTGATCGCCGTGCCGAAAGGAGCCGGGGCGATGGACTTCAACGGGGGGACGTTGGGCGGCGACGGCTCCGCCGCGGCGAAGCGGTCGCAGGCGGCAAGCGCAAGAGGGGCGGCGAGGACAGTGCGGCGGGTGGGCGTCATTCGCTTCCCTCCAACGAAGGCAGACGTAAAAAGGCTGCGGGTCGTCAGACCGCACGCTTCCGCAGGCCCAGCGCGTCGAAGGCGGCGGTTTCGCGCTTGGCGAGGGCGATCAACTGGTTCAGGCGCGTGATCTCGGCGACGTGTTCGAACTTCTTCAGCTCTTCGAAGGCGCCCGTCAGGGCGTCGCGGGCGCCGGCTTCCTCGGCGTCCAGCACCGACAGGTCGCCTTCGGCGGCGGCCTTCCTTGATTTCCAGCCGTTCAGATAGGCGCCCAGCATCATGCCGGCCTCGGCGTCCATGCGGGCGCGGTTGCGTTCGCCCTCGGCCTCGGCGTCCAGAACGGCGATGCGGAGTTCGGCGCCGGCGCGGCGTTCGGCGATCTCGGCCAAGCGCTTCTGCAGCGTCTCGACCTCATAGTTGGAGATGCGGATCAGGGATTGGGCCCAAGCGGTCATCTAAATCATCACTCCCTGATCATGCCTTGGTTCAAGATTGCTTCCAGCCGGGTAAAGGAATCGGAAAGACGCGTCGCATCGTCCTTGTCCTGACCCAGAAAATCTTCCAGCGCGGGGTTCAGCGCGATGGCCCGGTCCACGATGGGGTCGGCGCCGGTGCGATAGGCGCCGATCTTGATCAGCTCTTCCATATTGGCATAGGCGCTCAGGCACTGGCGGGCGCGCTTGTTCAGCTCGCGCTCGGGCGGGGTCTGGCAGGCGGGCATCGTGCGGCTGACGGACTTCAGCACGTCGATGGCGGGGAAGCGCCCACGCTCGGCGATCTTGCGATCCATGACGATGTGGCCGTCAAGAATACCGCGCACGGCGTCGGCGATCGGCTCGTCATGGTCGCCGCCGTCCACCAGCACGGTGAACAGGGCGGTGATGGGCGCCGCCGTCGTGCCGTCGGGCCGGATCGGCCCCGGCCCGGCGCGCTCAAGCAGCTTGGGCAGTTCGGTGAAGACGGTGGGGGTATAACCCTTGGTGGTCGGGGGCTCGCCGGCCGCCAGCCCGATCTCACGCTGGGCCATCGCAAAGCGCGTGACGCTGTCCATCAGGCACAGAACTTCGAGATCCTGGTCGCGCAGATATTCGGCGATGGCCATGGTCATATAGGCCGACTGACGGCGTTTCAGGGCCGGTTCGTCCGAGGTGGCGACCACGACGACGGCGCGTTTCAGCCCCTCTTCGCCCAAGGTCTCTTCCACGAACTCGCGCACCTCGCGGCCGCGTTCGCCGATCAGGCCGACGACGACGGCGTCGCAGGTCGCCTCCTTGGCCAGCATGGACAGCAGCACCGACTTGCCCACGCCCGAGCCGGCGAAGATGCCCAGGCGCTGGCCCCGGCAGGTGGTGGTGAAGACGTCCATGGCCCGCACGCCCAGGTCCAGCCGCTCGCCGACCCGGCCGCGCGAATGGGCCGGCGGCGGCGGGGCGCGCAAGGGATAGGGGGCGGGGCCTTGGGGCAGCGGCCCCTTGCCGTCGATGGGCTGGCCGAAGGCGTCGATGATGCGGCCCAGCCAGGCGGTCGTCGGGCGCACGCTGGCGGCCTGATCGATGATGCGGATGTCGGCGCCGGGGGCCACGCCCTCGACCGGGCCGAAGGGCATCAGCAGGGCCTTGGAATCGCGGAAACCGACCACCTCGGCCGGCAGGGGATCGTGGCCGCGCCGCCCGATCTCGGCCCGAGCGCCGACGGCGAGGCGCGACAGGCCGCCGCGCGACTCGATCAGCAGGCCCGACACGCCCGCGACCTTGCCGGTCACGACCAGCGGATCGATCGCTTCGACGGCGGCGACGAGATTGCGCAAAAATCAGACCCCAGGAACAGGCCTCAACAGATGCGGCAACGTGGTTAATGACCAATGAAGCGCCGACGCATCCTGGCAACCTGATCCGCAAAAGTACGTAAGCGTTGCAACTCAGGCGAGAAACCATTTTTCAACGATTGGACGCCCTACTGTTGCAACCGAGGCGGGCGGTGGCCTGCCGATAGCGAAGAGGTTGGGGCCTATGTTCGCGCGTAAACCTAAGTCGCCGGAAGCGCACGGTCGACTGGCTGATCTGAACGGAAAGCTGGAGGCCATCGGCCGGTCTCAGGCGCTGATCGAGTTCAATCTGGACGGCACGATCATCGACGCCAATGCGAACCTGCTTAACACGATGGGCTACAGTCTGGAGGAAATCCGCGGCGAGCATCACCGCAAGTTCATGGATCCGGCGGACGCCGCCTCTTCCGATTATGCGGCCTTCTGGCGCGAGCTGAATGCGGGGCGGTTCCTGGCGCGCAAGTTCCGGCGGATCGCCAAGGGCGGGCGCGAGGTCTGGCTGCAGGCCTCCTACAACCCCGTCTTCGGACCCGACGGACGGCCGGTGAAGGTCATCAAACTTGCCATCGACATCACCGCCGACGAACAGGAGGCCGCGCGTCGCGAGGCCGAACGGGTCGAGGCGGAAAAGGCGCAGGCCTTGCTGGTCGACGCGCTGGCGGGGGTGCTGAACAAGCTGTCGGCCGGAGATCTGACCGCCCGCATCGATGCGCCCGTCCAGGGTGCGCACATCAAGGTGCGCGACGACTATAACTCGGCGGTCGAAAGCCTTCGGCAAGCCCTGGATCAGGCGTTGCGCGCGGTCGAGGGTCTGAGGGGCGGGGTCAGCGAGATTTCGGGCGCCTCCGACGACCTGGCGCGGCGCACCGAACGTCAGGCCGCCAGTCTGGAAGAGACGGCGGCGGCGCTGGACCAGATCACCGCCACGGTGAAACGCAGCGCGGAGGGCGCCAAACAGGCGTCGACGGCGGCCGTGGGCGCCCGGACCGAAGCCGACCGCTCGGGCGAGGTGGTGCGTCAGGCGATCGCCGCCATGGACGGCATCAAGCGCAGCTCGACCCAGATCAGCGACATCATCGGCGTCATCGACGAGATCGCCTTCCAGACCAATCTTCTGGCCCTGAACGCCGGGGTCGAGGCCGCGCGCGCGGGCGAGGCGGGACGCGGCTTCGCCGTCGTGGCGTCCGAGGTGCGGGCTCTGGCCCAACGCTCGGCCGAGGCCGCCAAGGAGATCAAGATCCTGATCACCACATCCGGCCAGGAAGTGGCGCAGGGCGTGCGTCTGGTGGACGAAACCGGAGAGGCCCTGTCGGCGATCACGGTCAAGGTGGCCGAGATGGACGCCCTGATCTCGGAAATCGCCAGCTCGGCCCAGGAACAGGCCGCCGGATTGAGCCAGGTGAACACCGCCATCAATCAGATGGATCAGCTCACCCAGCAGAATGCGGCCATGGTCGAGGAAACCACGGCGGCGGCGATGAGCTTGAAGAACGAGACCGAACAACTGGCGCATCTGGTCGAACGGTTCGAGACCGGAGAGGCGTCCGCGCCGGTCCGCGTCCACGATCTGTCCAAGAGCGCCGAACCCATCTCGCTGGACCGCGAGCGCGCTCGCGTCCGCGCCTATGCCGGCGGCGGCGGGCTGTCGGCGGCCCCGACGCAGGACTGGGAGGCGTTCTAGGGCGCGCTGGGCTCGACCGGGACACGGGTTTCACGTGTCGTCGCGATCGCGCCGATCGAGGCGGCGACGATGGCGGCGATGGCGAGCCATTGCTGGCGGGTCAGGTGCTCGTGAAGGATCAGGAGCCCCGCCAGGGCGCCGACGGCCGGTTCGGCGCTGAGCACCACGCCGAAGGTGCGTTTGGGGATGCTGCGCAAGGCCACCATTTCCAGTGAATAGGGCATGGCGCTGGAGAAGATCGCCACCGCCACGCCCGCAAGGATGATGGCGGGGTTCAGCAGGGCGGCGCCCGCATGGGCCACGCCGAACGGCACGACGACCAGGGCGGCGACGCTCATGCCCAGCGCCACCGACTGACCGGCGTGCAGGTGCGACAGCCGCTTGCCGAAGACGATGTACAGCGCCCAGCACAGGCCGGCGAAGGCCGCCAGCGCCATGCCGACGGGATCCAGCGCGCCGGCCCCGGCCTTCAGCGGCAACAGCAGGCCTAGCCCCACGACCGCCAGACCGATGCAGGCGAAATGGATGGGCTTGCGCGAATGGATCAGGGCCAGGGTCAGGGGGCCCATGAACTCGATGGCGATGGCCAGCCCCAGCGGAATGGTGCGCAGGGCCATGTAGAAGCTGAGGTTCATCGCCCCCAGCACGACGCCATACAGGGCGATGGCGCCCAGGTCCGCGCGGGTCAGGCGGAAACGCCAGGGCCGGAAGACGGCGACCAGCAGAACGGCTGAAATCCCGACGCGATAGGCCGAGGTCCCCTCCGCCCCGATCACCGGAAACAGCGTCTTGGCGAAGGAGGTGCCGCACGCCAGCGTCACCATGCCCGCAAACAGCGCCAGATAGGGGATCAGGCGCGCCGCCAGCGGCGAGTTCAGATGGGTTTTCAGGGCCAGCGACGTCATGGCGTAAAGCTAGCGTAACGCCGCTTGCGCTTCCCGGCGATTTTCCGCTTGAATGCGACGGAAATCGTCAATGGAGGCTCCGTAATGACGAATTTCGTCACGCTCGACGACTTTGACCATAAGCTGCTGATGCAGGTCCGGCGCAACAATCTGGAGCCGGCGCGGGTGACGGCTGAGGCGGTGGGCCTGTCGGAATCCGCCGTCCTGCGCCGCCTGCGTCGCTTGCGGGCCGAGGGCGTCATCGCCGCCGACGTCGCCGTGATCGACCCGGCCAGGGTCGAGCCGCGCATCGTGCTGCATGTCCAGGTCGAGATGAACACCCAGGATCGTAAAGTCATGGACGCCTTCCAGCGCGCCATGAAGGCCAGCCCGGAGGTCCAGGGCTGCTGGGACGTGACGGGCGAAACCGACTATCTGCTGACCGTCGCCGTGCGGTCCATGCAGGACTACGAGGCCTTCGGCATCCGCGAACTGGTCCCCGAAAAGGGCGTGCGCGGCTTCAAGAGCATGATCGTGATCCGCGAGGTCGTCGGCTTCGACCCGGCCCGCGCGGTGCTGGCGCGCTGAACCGTCAGAACAACGGCACGGTGACGCGCAGCGAGACGACCACGACATCGTCCGCGTCGCGCACCCCGCCCGGATTGCGGATCAACTGGATGTCGGGCTGGACGCCGAACCGGCCGATCGTGTCGGCATAGGTCAGTTCGATCCCCTCTTCGTGGCGGCTGGGATCGAGACCCGTGTCGGCGATGTTGGCGCGCGCCTTGTCCGACAGCCAGCCCTGGTGGATGCCGAAGGACAGCTGACCGTCAGGACGGGCGGCGAAGATGCGCTGCATCAGCAGCCCGGCCTGCCAGCCGCCCTTGAAATCCGTGGTGTCGCCGTCCGACAGTCCCAGACGCGTGAAGCCGTCGATGCGCGGCCCCTCCTCGGCGTCTCCGAAAAGCTTGCCTTCCAGCAGGGCGTAGGCGCCGTGGGCGCGGCTTTGGGCGGGGTCGCCGTCGGGGGTCAGGTCGCGGATGTCGTCCTGACGCTGGTCGTAGCGCCAGACGCCCACGGCGTAGCGGACCGGACCGCCGACGCCGGCCTCGGCGATGCCCAGCACCCCTTCGTCCAGGCTGGTGTCCACCCCGCCGCGATCGCCCAGGGTGCGGGCGTCGGCGTTGACCACGGCGACCTGACCATAAGGTCCCTCGGCCTGGCCCACGCGCAGCCTTGCCGCCAGCGACGACGACGGGAAGATGGCCGGGCCGTTCGGGCCGGTCGAGGCCAGTTCCGACCCGATGCCGAAAGGCGGCGCGATCAGCAGGCCGGACGCCTCTGTGGCGTAGAATTCGCTGTTGAGATCATACAGGCCCGCGAGCAGGGAGGCCGAGCCGCCCAGATCCTGTTCGATCCAGGCCTCGAACAGGCGCGCGCCCTGCTGGGCCACCTCGATATTGTCGACGCCCTGCAGCGTGCCGGCCAGGGCGTTGGGTTCTCCGCCGCCATTGTACAGGCCCGACATATGCAACCGAGCCCCGCGCCAGCCCATCGCCTGTTCGAGGTCGCCGTCCAGCGTGACCGACAGATTGTCCAGATAGCGACCCCCTCTGGTCGCTCCACCCGAGACGACGCCCGAGACGTCGGCCGTGTATTCCGCCGCCACCGTCCAGGAGGGATCGGCGACGCGGGCCGCGGCCGGAAAGGCCGGTAGAGCGAGGCCTGCGGCCAGAACGGCGAGCAGGCAGGCGGTCTTCCGTGGCGTCGCATTCTGCATGCCAGGTCTCCTTCTTGTCGGAGACCTTCGTAATCCGAAAAGATGAAGAACGACCTTACCGTCGCCGTCGCCTGCCCTGACGCGGCGGAAGCGAAACATTAACCCTGGTTCGTCTATCGCTGCTATCCGCATCATCTAGGAGCGCGGCCATGATCTGGACCATCGGCAAGAAGGTCACGGCGACCGGGATCGGGGTGCTGTTGCTCTCCGTCGGCACGGCCAGTGTCGGACTGATGGTGAACACCCGGCTGGGCGAGGCCCTGGACCGCGCGGCGGTGTCCGGCGACATTCTTCGCAACCACATGCAGGCCGACATGATGCACGACGCCCTGCGCGCCGATGTCTTCGCCGCCCTGCTGTCCGCCGATCCTAAAAACGGCGTCGCCCTGGATGACGTCCGAGCCGCCCTGAGCGAACATCGCGCCACGTTCGAAAAGGCGATCGCCGACAACACGGCCCTGGCGACGGACCCGGCCATCAAGGCGGCGCTGGAATCGGTGGATGCGCCGCTGAAGACCTATGTCGACGCGGCCGGGGAGGTCGTGGATGCCGCCGGGCGGGACCCGGCGCAGGCGCAGCGAATGATGCCGGAATTCCTGACGCAGTTCTCGACCCTGGAGACCGCCATGGGGGACGCGGCCGACAAGATCGAGGCGGCGGCGCTGAAGAACCACAACGCGGCCGAGGCGACGGCGGTCGAAGGGCGGCTGATCATGATCGGCGCGGTGATCCTGAGCCTGCTCATCAGCATCGGCCTGATCCTGGGCGGCGTGCGCGGTCTGGTGGCGCCCATCCGACGGCTGACCGGGGGCCTTCGCGCCATGGCCGAGGGCAAGACCGAGGTCCATCTGGGCGAGGCGCGCCGCAAGGACGAGATCGGCGACATCGCCTGCGCCGTGGTCGATATTCAGGCCCTGATCGTCAGCCGCGCCCAGGCCGAGGCGGCCCAGGCGGAACAGCGACGTTTGAGGGAAGATTAAGACCGCGCCGCCGGCGACCAGGCGCGTCAGGCCGCCGCGCGCGAGCAGGCCACGGTCGTAACCGGCCTGAGCCAGGGGCTGGAGGCTTTGGCCGGCGCCGATCTGACCTATCGGATCCAGGATCCGTTCCCCAGCGCCTATGAGCAGCTGCGCGCCAACTTCAACGCGGCGCTGGACGGGCTGCAGCAGGCCATCGGCTCGATCGCCGCAAACGCCGGAGCCATCAACGCCGGCGCCGGAGAGATCGCCCAGGCCGCCGACGACCTGTCGCGTCGGACCGAGCAACAGGCCGCGAGCCTGGAAGAAACCGCCGCCGCCCTGGACCAGATCACCGCGACGGTCAGGGCCACGGCCTCCGGCGCCGTTCAGGCCGCCGGCGCGGTCCAGGCGGCCCGCGGCGACGCTGACAAGAGCGGCGCGGTGGTCCGCGACGCCATTACGGCCATGGGCGAGATCGAACGCTCGTCGAAAGAAATCGGCCAGATCATCGGCGTGATCGACGAGATCGCCTTCCAGACCAACCTCTTGGCCCTGAACGCCGGGGTCGAGGCGGCGCGGGCGGGCGAAAGCGGCCGGGGCTTCGCCGTCGTCGCCTCCGAAGTCCGGGCGCTGGCAGAGCGCTCGGCCCAGGCCGCCAAGGAGATCAAGTCCCTGATCACCCAGTCCGCAAGCCAGGTGGAATCCGGCGTGCGTCTGGTCGGGGAAACGGGCGCCAGCCTGGAGCGGATCACCGCCCATGTGGCGCAGATCGAGACCCTGGTGACCGACATTTCCGGATCGGCCGCCGAACAGGCGACCGGGCTCCAGCAGGTCAATACGGCCGTCAACCAGATGGACCAGATGACCCAGCAGAATGCGGCCATGGTCGAGCAATCCACCGCAGCCAGCCATTCCCTGTCGCAGGAGGCCGGCGGCCTGAACGCCGCCGTCGCGCGCTTCAAGGTGGGGCAAACGTCTCAGCGCCAGCAGCGCCCGGCGCCCGCACGGCCCGCCCCATCGCCGGCGCCGCGCACGGTCACCGCCATGAAGACGCTCGGGCGCGGCGGCGCCGCCCCCGCGCCGATCTCCGACGCCGAGGGCTGGGAAGAGTTCTAGCCGAGGCGGGCCGGCCGACAGCTAGAGCATTCGCTGGAAGAAGCGGACGACGTCGCGGTTGAGGTCGTGATGGAAGGCGGCGCGGTCGAAACCTGGCGTCGGGGTGCAGATCTGCGGCGCCTCGCTCGCCAGGGCCGGCGAGCAGGGCGGCAGGAAGTCGTAATGGCCTGCGCCTTCGACCCGGTGATACTCGGGCGCGGCGCCCAGCCGGTCGCGGATGGGCTCGACGTCGTAGGGCGCGGGCAGAATGTCGTCGGCGCCCGCCTGCCACAGCTGAACCGGAATGCGCACGGCGGCGAGGCTGTCGGACGTGAAGGAGAAGCCCAGGGCCGGGGCGGCGATGACGGCGGCCTTGATCCGGTCGTCCTTCGCACGCGGACGCCAGGTCGACAGGTCGATCCCCATCGCGTCCAGCAGGCGGCAGGCGAAGAAACCGGGATGGGCCTGGCAATGGTCGCCGATGGCCGCCGCGTCCGAGACCCCGCCGATGGCCGAGGTGACCGTGAAGCCGCCCGCCGAGAAGCCGAAGGCGCCGATGCGGTTCGGATCGACGGCGACGCCGCCCGGCTGCGAGCGCCAGTCGCCGGTCATGTAGTCGATTAGGCGGCTGAGCTGGGGCGCGCGATTGGTCAGCTGGGTGGAGCGGCTCATGTCGCGAGAGTTGTCGCCGGGATGGGTCAGGGCGGCGACCACGAAGCCGGCGTCGGCCAGGGCTCTGGCGGTGTCGGCATGGCTGCGCAAGCCGCCGCCATTGCCGTGCGAGAGGACGATCAGGGGCGCGGGCCGGCCATCGGCGCGGCGGCTCGGCAGCCAGACCCCGGCCTCCACCGCGCCGTCCGGTCCGCCGGGAAAGGTGAAGACCTGGTCGGGCGCCTGCGGATCGGTCTGGGCGCGCGCCGGGCCTTCGGCTTGTGGCGCGGTCGCCTGCACGGGCGACACGGCGCCGGCCAGAAGCATCAGGGCCAGGCTGAGGCCGGCGATCAGGTTTTGGGGCGGCGAGCGATGGGTCATGTCGGTTTCCTCTGGTCGATACGACCCGCTGTTCGGGACAAGACCGAGGGAACGCCAGCCGCATTTCGCCAATGGGCGAACGGGTGCGTGGACGGGCGAAGGGTTCGACGATAGTGGGCTGACGAGGGGAGGGATGATGACGCAGAACGCCGCTGACAAACTGAATACGCCGCGCGCCTGGGCCGTCGATCTCGCGGCCTGCGCCGTGACGGGGGGAGTGCTGGGCGCGGTCGGTCCCTTCGGCAGCTTCTTCAACGACGGGCTGGCGGTGCGGATCGGCTATTGGACGGCGGTTCTGGTGATCAGCGGCGCGGTGTTCGGCGCTGCAATCCGCTGGACCTGGCCAAGGATGCGCCGCAGACGCGTGCCCTTGCGGTTCTGGCTGCCCATGCTGATCGTCGTCGCCAGCGGGCCGACCGCCTTGATCAGCCGGATCATCGCCGTGGTCCTGTGGCCCGGCATTCGCCAACGTGTCGGCTGGGTCGAATGGTATGGTCAGGCCTTGCTGATCGGGGCCGTCTATGTGGCGCTCTACGCCCTGTTGCGGATGCGGACGACCGCCGTGGCGACGCGGGCGGAGCAAGGCGATCCGGGCTTCGCGCGCACCCTGCCCGCCGGGTTGGGTCGCGACCTGATCTGCCTGCAAATGGAGGACCATTATGTGCGCGTGCACACGACGCGCGGCTCGCAGCTTGTTCTGATGTCGCTGTCGCAGGCCGTTTCAGGATTGAAGGGCGTCGAGGGGCTTCAGACCCATCGCTCGTGGTGGGTGGCGCGCGCGGCCATCGTCGGGGTCGTCGAGGACGGCCGCAACCTGCGCCTGGCCCTGACCGGTGGCCTAACGGCGCCGGTGTCGCGCGCGCGGGTGGCCAACCTGCGGGCCGCCGGCTGGCTTTAGGTCAAGGGTTCTGACGGCCGTTCGCAGAAATCATCGCGCGTCACCCCTTGCGTGGGGAGGCGAGGCCTTATCTTTTGTGCGCCAGCATTCGAGGAGACCTTTTCCATGACCGACTTCAGCTATGACGCGTCCCGCCACCTGAAGAAGGGCCGGGGCAAGGTCTATGACTCGATCGTCGACACCATCGGCGACACCCCCATCGTGCGTCTGCCGCGACTGTCGGCGGAATACGATACGAAGGCGACGGTTCTGGCCAAGCTGGAGTTCTTCAACCCGATCGCCTCGGTCAAGGACCGGATCGGCGTGGCCATGGTCGAGGCGCTGCAGGAGGCGGGCAAGATCGATCAGGACACGGTGCTGATCGAGCCGACCAGCGGCAACACCGGCATCGCCCTGGCCTTCGTGGCGGCGGCCAAGGGGCTGAAGCTGACGCTGTGCATGCCCGAAAGCATGTCGATCGAGCGGCGCAAGATGCTGGCCCTGCTGGGCGCGCGGCTGGAGCTGACGCCGGCCGAAAAGGGGATGAAGGGCGCGATCGCGCGGGCGCAGGAACTGCTGGAGACCACGCCGAACTCCATCAGCCCGTCGCAGTTCGAGAACCTGGCCAACCCCGCCATTCACCGCGTCACGACGGCCGAGGAAATCTGGAACGACACGGCCGGGGCGGTGGACATCGTCGTCGCCGGCGTCGGCACCGGCGGCACCATCTCGGGCGTGGGCCAGGCGCTGAAGGCGAAGAAGGCGTCGGTGCAGTTCATCGCCGTCGAGCCAGAGGCCTCTCCGGTGCTGTCCGGCGGCGCGCCCGGCCCGCACAAGATCCAGGGCATCGGCGCCGGCTTCGTGCCCGCCATCTATGATCCGTCGGTGGTCGACGGGGTTGAGCAGGTCTCCAACGACGACAGTTTCGACATGGCCAGAAAGGCCGCGCGGGTCGAGGGCATCCCGGTCGGCATCAGCTCGGGCGCGGCCCTGACCGCCGCCTTCCGCATCGCCGCGCGCGAGGAGAATGCGGGCAAGACGATCGTGGTGATCATCCCGTCCTTCGCCGAACGCTATCTGTCTACGGCCTTGTTCGAGGGGCTTTGATCCGGCTCACGCCCGGTTAACCGCTCGCGTCTAGGGTGGGGGGATGGGCGATCCCGCAGCCATGATCGAGGACGAGGCGACGCCGCCGCCGCTGCGTGCGCGCCGGGCGCTGCTGAAGCGTCTGGCCGATGTGGTTTCGCTGCCCGCCAGCCGGATCAACGCCTTCGAGCGGGCGGTGACGGGCGACCTGCTGGTCGAGATGCTGCGGCTGGCCTCGCACGACGAGCGCAAGCGCGTGGCCTCGCGTCTGGCGCCGCTGGCTGAACTGCCCAACAGCGTGGCGCGCATCCTGTTGCGTGACGATCCGGATGTCGCCGCCCTGCTGATCGAACAATGCGCCTCTCTGAGCGATGCGGACCTCGTCGGCTGCGCGCGCGACGCCAGCGTCGAACACCGGCTGCTGATCGCGGCGCGGCGCGGCCTGTCGGAGATCGTGACCGAGACCCTGTTCTCGTTCGGCGAGATGGGGGTGATCGAGGCGGTGCTGCGCAATCCGACCGCGCGCCTGTCCCAGTTGGGCGTCGAGACGGTCGTGGGCCTGACCCGCCAGTCGCCGGGCCTGTGCGCACCCTTGCTGAAGCGACCCGAGCTGAGGCCGTCGGGCGCCTATGTCATGTTCTGGTGGTGCGCGCCCGAGGATCGCCGCACCATCCTGCAACGGTTCGCCGTGTCCCGCGAAGTCATGCAGGAGGCGTCGGAGGACGTCTTTCCCATGGCCAACCAGGAAGGCTGGTCCGACCCCGTCGCGCGCAAGGCGTTGCAGTTCATCGAGCGTCGTCAGCGCAATCGCGCGGCCGTCGAAAAGAGCCCGTTCGACAATCTGGAACACGCGGTCATGGTCTCCGCCCGCGACGGCCTGACGCGCGAGACGGCGTCCGAGATCGCCTTCCTGGCCGGGATCAAACCGCTGACGGGGGCCAAGCTTCTGGGCGATCCCGGCGGCGAGCCTCTGGCGATCCTGTGCAAGGCGACGGGGATGTCGCGCGTCGATCTGACCAATCTGTGGCGCTCTATGCGGCGACCCGAGACGACGGCGGACGGTCATATTCATCCCGATTGGGAGCGGGTGCAGATCACCTATGAAATGCTGGCCGTCGATCGCGCCCAGACGGTGCTGCGTTACTGGAACTGGTCTTTGTCGTCGGCCCTGACGCCCACGCTGTTGCGCGCCATTCGCGACGGCGAGGATGACGCCGTTGATGAATATTCGGCGCCCGAACGCGCAGCGATGATGGTGCTGGCGGAAGACTTCGGCCGCTAGCTCTGACCATTAACTTCGACTGCATAGACGTGCATAACGCACCGCCTTGGCGCGTGTTTGCTTTCGAGTTGAAATAACACTATGACGCTATAAGCATCGTTCGGCTGGAGAATCAGCCGACCTCAATAGATCAGGAAAGTGAAGCCGATAATGGAAGATAAGCCCGAACTGCTGGAGATGACCGCAGACATCGTGTCGGCCTATGTCGGCAACAACTCGGTCTCGGCAGAGGCCTTGCCTGCGCTTATCGCCAATATTCACGCCGCCCTGTCGGGTGTGTCGAACGGTCCGGTCGAGGCCGAACCTGAACCCAAGGAACCGGCGGTGCCGATCCGCAAGTCGATCGCCCCCGATTTCCTGATCTGCCTGGAAGACGGCCGCAAGTTCAAGTCGTTGAAGCGTCACCTGCGCACCAAATACGACATGAGCCCCGAAGAATACCGCACCAAATGGGGTCTGCCCAAAGACTATCCGATGGTCGCCCCGAACTACGCCAAGGCGCGGTCAGAACTGGCCAAGTCCATGGGCCTGGGCCAAGGCGGTCGCAAGCCCGCCCGCGCCGCCGGCACCCGCGCGAAGAAATAAGCCGGATCAGTTTCGGTGTAGAGACGCCCGCTTCCGACAGGAGGCGGGCGTTTTTGTTTTGGGGGCACGAGCATTCTCCCTCCCCCGGCGGGGGAGGGTGGGCGCGTAGCGACCGGGTGGGGCCGGCCCAGCAGGGACGCACTTTCTTGAAATAAGAAGGATGGTGGGACGTCGCTTTGCCGTCCCCACCCGGCTTCGGCTGCGCCTCAGCCACCCTCCCCCGCAGGGGAGGGAGAGGTCAGTGAGGCGTTACGCCGCCTGGGCGGTTCGGCGCATGCGCCAGAAGCGCAGGGTGCGCAGCGCCGCGTCGCGGGTCAGTTCGCCGTAGAGGCGGCCGTAGGCGGCGGCCTTGCCCATCGGATTGTCTTCCGACCCCAGGATGGCCACGGCGTAGGTCAGATAGACGGCCCGGTCCATGTCGGCCGCCTTGCAGACCACCGACAGGGCGTCGAGATCCTTGCGCTCGACGATGCCGCGCGCGGTGTGGAAGTCGATCTCGGCCAGCTTCGACAGGGCGATCAGGAACTGGGTCTTGGCGTTGGAGCGCAGGAAGCGGATCAGGGTCTGGGGTGTCAGTTGCCCGGCCGCCTGAAGCTCGTCGATATAGGCCAGGTTCTCGACGTAGTCCGCAGGCAAGGAGCCGTCGTGGGTGGCGACGCGGGTTCGGCCGGCGGTCAGCGCCGCCTCCAGCAGGGCCGGGTCCATGCGGGCGTTCTGTTCCAGGATCTGGTGACGCAGCCGGGCCTCGACGACGAAATACATTTCGTTCAGCAGGTCGGCGGGCAGGCGTTGGCGCTCGACCGTGGCGGCGTGCAGGGCCGGATTGGCCTTGGCGCGTTCGACGGCGGTTTCGGACGCGGCGCGCGACAACCGGGCGCCGTCGTTTCGCAGCAGGGTGTCCAGCGTGTGGTCGTCGCCGTGTTCGACGATTTCGTCCGAGACGGCCTCCGACACGGTCGCCCGGCCCGAGACGGCGCGCAGATGGCCCTGGCTGCGCTTGCGAACGATCTGGATCAGGTCGTCGTCGGTCAGCACGGTGGAGGCGCGCAGCACCTCTTCGGCGACTTCGATCTCGTCGTCGGCGAAACGTCTGATCAGGCTGTGGGGTGCATTGGGGGCGTGGGCGAAGCGCGCGGCCAGTTCGGCGCGAACCGCGACTTCCATCTCGTCGGACAGCTTGGCCAGCACGGCGCCGTAGAGCACGTTCTCATTGGCGTTGGGGGCGGGCACGCCGAAGAAATGCTCAGTCAGTTCGCGCAGAAGCAGGCGGCGCTTCTCGCTGGACTCCTCGCTGGCCAATCCAATGAGTTCGGGCAGGCGCGAGCCCTCGATCACGGCGGGTTCGATCACGACAGGATCGCTCATGGCAGATTGTCGGCTTCAGTTTGGGGCACGGCGCGCAGGGAGCCGTTGGCGTTGCGGATCAGGGCGGGCGGTCCATCCGGTTGGGCCAGATCACTGGACTGCGGCGTCTGGGCCATCTGGACGGGCAGGGCGTCGAGGTAGGTCTGCTGCGGCGCGGGGATGGTGTCGGGATGACGGCCCGCCTGGCGGTGGACCGAGTAGTAGCGGGCGCTGTTGTCGCCGGCAGTGGGCGCTTGGGCGGCCTGATCGCTGGCGGCGACGGCGGCGGCGTCCACGGGCACGCCGGCCTGGGGGCGTTGTAGGCGGTAGATGGGGGCGTCGCGGCGCGGGGCCATCGGGTCGGCGACCGCCGCCTGAGCCGGTTGGGGCGCGGGTTGCGGCTCGGCCTGCGCGGCCTGTTGCGGGACGGGCGCAGGTTCGGCCTGCATCTGAGGTTCAGGCTGACGCTGAGGGTTGGAAGGTTGCGGCTCCGGAACGTAGGGCGAGGGCGCGACGCGCGTCGCCTGCGCCGGGGCGGTGTCTACGGGTGCGGCCCCTACGGGCGCACTATGCGCGGGCTCGGCCTGTGTCGGCGCGCGCTGGGGCATCCAGGCGCTGGCGGGCGTCAGACCGTTGCTGCGCGGCGTCGTGCCGGATCGCGCGGGCGACAGGCGGGCCAGGGGCATGGCGCCGGGCAGGGTGCGGTTGGCGGCCGATACGGTCGGCGACGGCGCTTCGGCCTGGGTCACGGCGAGCGTAGGGGCGGGAGTCGCGCGCGCTCCGGCGGGCGGCTTGCCCGGCCAGGACAAATAGCGCAGGCCCGAGGCGTTGGTCGGCGCCTGTTGCGCCACGGCGGCGCCGGCCGCCAGATTGACGGCGGTCAGGACGATCGAAACTGCGAGGGCGCGGCGCATGGCGGCTCTCCGGAGAGGAATTCCAGCGCGCACACTAGGGATCGACCCCTTAATCCCGCGCTAATGTGAAGCCGGGAGTCGATAATGACTGGGTGTCAGCCGCGACCGGGCAGATAGTTGTCGGTGAAGGCGTCGCGCCAGTTCAGACCGGCCTCGTAAACACCGGCCTTGGAGGTCACGTCGAAGAAGGCCTGCCAGCGGTCCTCGGTCAGGGCGCCCAGGCCGTAAAGCGCCGCGTCGCCGCCATCCACGATGGCGTAGTCGCGCAGCTTGTCGCGGGCCTGATCCAGCACAGCCTGGGTCATGTCCGGGTTATCCTTGCGGATCAGGGCGTCGGCGGCCGAGGCGTCGCCCCGGATATAGTCGCGCCATCCTTCCGCCGAGGCGGCGATGAAGCTGCGCAGCGCCGCCGCATTGTCGCGGGCGAAGGCGTTGGGCGCCAGGACCATGGCGGCGTAGGAGGGATAGCCCTCGTCGGCCAGCAGGAAGACGCGCGGGTCGAAATCGGCTGCCTGTGCGATGGCGTAGGGATCGCTGGTCAGATAGCCCTGCTGCACCGCCCGCGCATTGGCGATGAAGGCGGCGGGATCGTAGGCGAAGGGGCGCAGTTGTTCGTCGGTGAAGCCGTATTTGGCCTTCAGCCACACCCAGAAGGTGCTGATCCCGGCCTCGGACAACAGGAAGGGCCGGCCGGCCAAATCGGCGATGGTCTCCAGCGCCGCGTCGGGATGGGCCATCAGGACCTGCGGATCCTTCTGGAAGAAGGCGGCGACCGCCTTCACCGGCGCGCCGGACGCGACCAGGTTCAGGGGGATGAAGCTGTTGGAGCCCATGCCCAGCTCGACCGCGCCCGAGGCCAGCAATTGCGGCACGTTCACGCCGGGGCCGCCCTGGATGATCTGGACGTTCAGCCCGCGCTTCTCATAGGCCCCGCTGGCGAGCGCCTGATAGAAGCCGCCCTGTTCGGCCTGGGCGCGCCAGTCGGTGGCGAAACGCAGGCGCACGCGGCCCTGTTCGTCGACCGGCGCCTCGGCCCGCCCGCAGGCCCGAAGCCCGATCGCCCCCGCCGCCACAGCCGCCCCGCCCGCGATCAGCGCACGGCGACGGGTCAGCAGGCGATTCCCCAACAAGCTCATGCCCCTGACTTACGGGGCGATAGGGGCCTTGGGAAGGCGGGGCGTCAGTCGGCCGCGCTGTCCGATGTCGGGAAGGCCCCGTCGCCGGGACTGTGGGAAAGGACATAGCGGACGGGCGCGACACAGCGAACGCCCGCCTCGAACCCGGAGTCGGCCCGGCTGGTCTGAACCACGCGAATGCCGCCTTCTCCAAACGCGGCTGCGGGTTGGGCGTCGATGACACCCACATTGCCGATTTGACCCCATGTGGCGAAGTCGAATCGCACGCGGGCCCAGCCCTCGATCCCGCGATCCCTGAAGGCCTGAGGGTAGGTTTCCGGCGTCGCGCGCGCCTGGAAGCGCGCACCGACTTCGGGGGGGCAGTTCTGCAGCGGATCGTCGCTGGTTTGCTGCATCACAGGTGCGGGCAGATTTTCGCCGTATCGGTAGAAGTTGAAGACGCAGCCTTTCAGCGGCGCTCCGTTCTCGACCACGGTTTCCGACACGGCGCGTCGCGTTTCAGCATCAAAGGCCGTGTCGCCGGCCGAACCCAGGGTCTCGACATTGACGGCGCGTCCATCGGCATCGACGCCCCAGCGAACGACCGTCCAGGATCGACCGCCTGGCGGCGGACGCTGTCCGATCTTGTAGTCCGGATAGCTGACGGTGCGGGGCGCGCGACCGCCTCTGCGCTCTCCTCCGCAGTTGGCGTCTGGCCCGGCGAGACGAGCAGCCACGGCGTCGCGGATAGGACCGCGCGTTCGCGTGACCGCGAAATAGCGCAGCAGATCGCCTGTCGTCGCCTCGATGAAAGGCTTGGCCGTGTAACGAATGGTCATGATGCAGTCGCGACGAGGGCCATCGAAGCGCCAGGCGGCGAGGGCGGCCTGTTCATGTTCTGAGCCAATGCCGGTGGGGATGATGATCGGGCTGTTGGAGGGCGTCGCAGTCCGGTCCGCACGAATGTCGAAGGTGCGGCCCGTGTCATCGACGCTGAAAGACAGGGAGACGGACGTTCGGTCGGGGCGAGACGGGCCGGTGGTTTCCACGCGGAGATCGTCGGAAAAGGTAGGCTGAACCGCCTGGCCGTCACATTGAATGTCGGTCGTGGGGATCAAAAACAGGGCCTGCTCCGGCGATGTCGCACTATGAGGGCGAACGACCGGCGCTTGCGCCCACGCGGGCGCGGTCGTTGTCAGGGTCAGGCCGAGGCCGAACAGGATCGCGCGCATGGGTGTCTCCGTCTGCACTCCATGGGTGCATCTGGCGCGGCGGCTGTCTAGCGTGATTTCGTGAAGTTAGAGCCCAATTGAGCGAGGGGACGAAGCGTTCGGGCGGACCCGTCAGCTTCGTCCCCTCGCCAAGTCCGGGTTGGACTTGGCCGTTCGGGTCTGGACCTTGGCGTCAGCGTCGTTTCGGGCGAACCCGAAAGGGCGGTCTGCTGTATCCTGTCGCGCTCCTGGTCTTCGGCGTCCCACGGTCTTGCGACCGCGTCGTCCGTCGATCCCGATCCGGTTCTCCTGTCTGCCGTCGATCCGAAGACCGTCGAAGACCGGAGCCTGGATCCCGCCTGTCGCACGTTACGATCCGAAGATCGCCCGAAGCGCCGGGTCGGAGAGCCGGGCCGGTTCGCTGGAGGTCCAGGTCTCCCTGGATTTCCGCTGCCCCGTGTCCCTTGGCCTGTTGACGTTCGGACGAAACCGGCTATGAGGCAAGCGTCCGAACTCGCCCCGATGTGCGTCATTGGCCCGGCGGCGGTGGACAAGCCTGTGAACATCGGTGGACGGATCAAATTCGCGATTGCGGATCAGCGACTTGCCTTGTCCACAGAAACCCGGCGATAGAGGCTTATGTTCGGTGTCGGACACATTGCGTTGCAACCGTGCGGCGCGCTTTGGGTTCTGTGAACGACGGACAAAAGTCCTTGGGGGAATTCGTTGTCCAGCTCCGGGTCTGACCACGCCTTGTCTATCGGTATCAATCGCAGCCAGTTGGTCCAGATGTTCGCGCATGCGCCGGGGTTCATGGCGCTGCTGACCGGGCCGGAACACCGGTTCGAGTTGACCAATCCGAACTATCAGAAGGTCATCGGCCACCGCGAGGTGGTCGGGCGCACGGTGGCCGAGGTGCTGCCCGATGCGGTGGCGCAAGGGTATCTGGATCTGCTGGACCAGGTTTACCGCACCGGCGAACCGCACCAGGCCGAAAGCGCGCGCTATGCCGTTCAGGCCGAACCGGGCGGCGAGGTGGTGGAGCGTTACCTCGACTTCGTCTACCAGCCGCTGAAGGATGCCCAGGGTCAGGTCTGGGGCATCTTCGTGCAAGGGATGGACGTCTCGGATCGCCATCGGGCGGACCAGGCGCTGGCGCTGAGCGAAGCGCGATACGGCGCCGTGTTCGAGGCGATGGCGACGGGCTTCTGCGTCATAGAGATGAAGTTCGACGCGGCCGATCGTCCCGTCGATTACAGGATCGTCGAGGGCAACAAGGCCTTCGAGGAGATGACCGGCCTGGTCGACCCGTACGGCAAATGGGTCAGCGAGATTGCGCCGGGGTTGGAACGGCACTGGTTCGAGCTTTACGGCGGGGTGGCGCGCACGGGCAAACCGGTCCGGTTTGAGAACCCGGCCGACATCTTCGGTCGCTGGTATGACGTGCAGGCGCTGAGGATCGGCCAGCCGGGCGCCTGGCAGGTCGCCATCCTGTTCAACAACATCACCGAGCGAAAGCAGAGCGAGACGCGTCAGAACGCGCTGCTGGAGCTGAACGACGCGATCCGCGACCTGACCGACGCCGGCGACATCGCACAGGCCTCGGCCCAGGTTCTGGCCCGCACCATGGGCGTCAGCCGGGCGGGTTACGGGACGGTGGACACGGTTGCCGAGACCATCACCATCGCGCGCGACTTCAACCAGCCGGGCGTGAGCAGCATCGCCGGCGTCCTGTCGTTCCGCGACTACGGGTCCTATATCGAGGACATCAAGCGCGGCGAGACGGTGGCGATCGACGACGTCGCCCTCGATCCTCGCACGGCGGATACGGCCGAGGCGCTGAGGGCCATCAGCGCCGGGTCGTTCGTCAACATGCCGCTGATGGAACAGGGGCGGGTCGTGGCGATGGTGTTCGTCAACCATGCGACGCCGCGCCATTACACCGACAGCGACCTGCGGCTCATGCGAGAGGTGGCGGAACGGGTGCGCTCGGCGACCGAACGCGCGCGAAGCGAGGCGGCCCTGCGCGAGAGCGAGGCCCAGTTCCGGGTCTTCGCCCAGGCCACGCCGATCCAGATCTGGGCCAGTTGGGCGGACGGGTCGCTGTATTGGTTCAACCCCCAGGTCTATGCCTATACGGGCGCAAAGCCCGGCGATCTGGACGGGCCGGAGGGCTGGCTGGTCAATCTGCATCCTGACGATGCGGAGCGGGCGACGGCGGAATGGTCGGCAGCGCTGGCCAGCGGTCAAATCTACGAGACCGAGTTCCGGGTTCGGCGTCACGACGGCGTCTATCGCGCCTTCCGAATTCGGGCTGAGCCTGTTCACGACGAAGAGGGTCGGATCACCCGCTGGGTCGGCTCCAACACCGACATCGAAGACCTGCGCCGCCAGTCGGCCGAATTGGCGCGGTTCAACGAGACGCTGGAAGAACAGGTCGCCGAGCGCACCAGCGCCCTGATGCAGGCCGAGGAGGCGCTGCGCCAGAGCCAGAAGATGGAGGCGGTCGGACAGCTGACCGGCGGCATCGCCCACGACTTCAACAACCTGTTGGCCGGCATCAGCGGCAGCCTGGAACTGATCACCAACCGGATCGCGCAGGGGCGTCATGCCGAGGTGGAGCGGTTCACGGTGGCGGCGCAGGGGGCGGCGAAACGCGCGGCGGCCCTGACGCACCGTCTGCTGGCCTTCTCGCGGCGTCAGACCCTGGATCCCAAGCCGACCGATCCCAACCGCCTGATCCGCGGCATGGAGGATCTGGTGCGGCGCACGACAGGGCCGGGCATCGAGGTCGAGGTGGTCGCCGGCGCCGGCCTGTGGCCCGTGCTGATCGACGCGCACCAGCTGGAAAACGCGGTGCTGAACCTGTGCATCAATGCGCGCGACGCCATGCCGAGCGGGGGGCGTCTGACGATCGAGACCGGCAACCGCTGGATCGACGCGCGCACGGCCAAGGCCCAGGATCTGGAGCCGGGCCAATATGTCTCCATCTGCGTCAGCGACACCGGCACGGGCATGGCGCCGGAGGTGGCGGCGCGCGCGTTCGAGCCCTTCTTCACCACCAAGCCGCTGGGCGAGGGGACGGGCCTTGGCCTGTCGATGATCTATGGCTTCGTGCGCCAGTCGGGCGGGCAGGTGCGGATCTATTCCGAGGCGGGCGAGGGGGCGATGGTGTGCCTGTATCTGCCGCGCCACTTCGGCGAGGTGGACGAGGCCGATCTGATCCCCGAGGTCGAACAGGCCCCTCGCGCCCAGGCCGGCGAGACGGTCATGGTCGTGGACGACGAGCCGACGGTGCGGATGCTGGTCGCCGAAATCCTGCATGAACTGGGCTATCAGTGCATCGAGGCGTCCGACGGCGTGGCGGGGCTGAAGCTGCTGCAATCGGGCGCGCGGATCGACCTGTTGGTCACCGACGTGGGTCTGCCGGGCGGGATGAACGGGCGTCAGATGGCCGATGCTGCGCGGATCGATCGGCCTGATCTGAAGGTGCTGTTCATCACCGGCTATGCCGAGAATGCGGTGGTCGGCAACGGGCACCTGGATCCCGGCATGCACGTCATGACCAAGCCCTTCGCCATGGAGGCGCTGGGCAGCCGGATCCGCGAGCTGATCGAAGCGAGCTAGAGCCGGGCGTTCAGCCAGGTGCGGATCGCCTTGCGGGCGCCACGCGCGGCCGGGCCGCCGAAATGCAGGAAGCCGTGCGGGGTCTCGGGCACGCGGATCAGGTCGGCGCCCGACGCTTCGCCCCAGCGCGTGGCCATCAACAGACTGTCCTCGAACAGAGGGTCCTGTTCGCCGGCGAGGAACAGGGCGGGCGGCAGGCCGGTCAGGTCGGCGTAGAGCGGTGAGACGTCGGGCTGGCGTAAGGCCGCCTCGTCGCGATCCGGCGCCAGTCGGGCCAGATCGGCCTGCATCGTCGGGCCGTTGAACAGCAGGGTCTCTGGTCCCGCAGAGCGCACGCTTTCGGTGCCCGACAAATCAAAGACGCCGTAGGTGAAGACGCAGCCCTTCACCAGATCGATCAGCCCCTGGTCGCGCAGGGCGACGGCGGTCAGGGCGGCCAAATGCCCGCCGGCGGATTCGCCCGCCAGAAACAGGGTCGAGGCGCCCAGTCGATCGACATTCGTGACCGTCCAATAGGCGGCGGCCAGACAGTCGGCGATGGCGGCGTCGATATAGATCTGGCGCCGTTCGGACAGCAGGCGATAGTCCACCGAGACGACGCAGAAGCCGTGATGCGCCAGATGGGCGTTCAGCCGGTCGTTCAGCCCGGCGCTGCCCAGCACCCAGCCGCCGCCGTGGATGTCCAGAATGACGGCGCGCGGCGTGCCCGTCGGATGCAGGATGCGCAAAGGAACGGGGTGATCGCCGTCCGTCTGAACGATCTCGACCGTCACGCCGCGCTTCCTGAGACGCGGCGTGGTGACCCGCCCGGCGGCCGCGTCCAGCCACAGCGAAAGCCGCTGGCCCGCATCGATCCGCCAGCCGTCGGTGCGCAGACGCGGCGCGCGCGCGAGGACGGCGTTGATCCGCCGCACCGCCGCCTGCTGGGGCGGGGCGAACTCGACGAGGTGGCTGCGCAGGGTCATGAAGCTTGAGTGTGCGGCGGCGGGTTTGGTTTCAAGAGGGACTTGCCTCTCTCACACTTCGTCATCCTAGGCCTTGTGCCTAGGATCCGTACGCTCGGTGTCTGACGGGGCGTATCGCTTCTTCGACGGAGTCTATGGATCCTCGCCACAAGGGCGAGGATGACGAATCTGAAGTTGGCTCAGGCTGGTATGGCTGACCGGACGATCCGATGAGCCCTATGAATCTATTACCCGGCCAGGGCCGCCTTCTTCTCTTCCAGCTCCAGCCATTCCAGTTCGGCGGATTCCAGCTCGGCGCGGGCTTTCTCGGCGGCCTTCATGGCGGCGTCGAAGGCCTTGGGGTCGCGGGCGTAGAGGCCGGGGTCGGCCAGGGTCGCATCGTGTTTGGCGATGGTCGCGGGCAACGCATCGATCAGGGCTTCCAGCTCCTTCAGGCGGTGGGCGTCCTTGAAGGAGAGTTTGGCGGTCTTCTTGGGGGCGACGGCGGGCGGGGGCGCCGCGGCGGCGCGCTGGGCGGCGGCCTTGTCCTGGGGACGGGGGTTCGAGCCGGGCTGAAGGAAGCCGGGGTTCTGGCGGATGAAGTCGGTCCAGCCGCCGGGGGTCTCGACGATGTCGCCGCGTCCGTTCAGGGCCAAGGTCGAGGTGGACAGCCGGTCGATGAAGTCGCGGTCGTGGCTGACCAGGATCAGGGTGCCGTCATAGCCCTCCAGCAGCTCTTCCAGCTTGTCCAACGTGTCCATGTCCAGGTCGTTGGTCGGTTCGTCGAGGATCAGCATATTGGCCGGCTTGGCCAACGCCCTGGCCAGCAGCAGGCGGTTGCGCTCGCCGCCCGACAGGGTCGAGATCGGTTGGCGAAGCTGGGCCTCGGAGAACAGGAAGTCCTTGGCGTAGGCGGCGACGTGTTTGGACACGCCGCGCACCAGAATGCTGTCGCCGCCGCCCGGCGTCAGGGCGTCCCACAGTGTCATGTCCGACTTCAGCCCCTCGCGCGACTGGTCCAGATAGACCGGCTCGAGGTTCGCGCCCATGCGCACCGTGCCCTCGTCGGGCGCCAGTTCGCCCAGCAGGGTCTTGACCAGGGTGGTCTTGCCCGCGCCGTTGGGACCGACGATGCCCAAACGGTCGCCGCGGATGATGCGGGTGGTCAGGTCCTTGAACAGGGTGCGGCCGTTGAAGCCCTTCGAGACATGCTTGATCTCGGCGACCAGCTTGCCCGAGGTCGAGCCGGAATCGACGCCGAGATAGAGTTCGCGCGGCACGTCCTTCATCTTCTCGGCGCGTTCGGCGCGAAGCGCCTGAAGCGAGCGCGCCCGGCCCTCGTTGCGGCTGCGGCGGGCGGTGATGGAGGAGTAGAAGGTGGCGGTCTCGCGCTCGATGGTCTTGGTCAGGCGGCGCAGGGATTCGGCCTCTTCCTCCAGCACCTTGGAGGACCATTCGTCGAACTCGACGAAGCCCTTGTTCAGGGTGCGGACCCGGCGACCCTCAAGCCAGTGGACGGTGTTGGTGACGCGGTTCAGGAAGGCGCGATCGTGGCTGACGACCAGCAGGGCGAACCGGGCCTGGATCAGCTCGTTCTCCAGCCGTTCGATGGCCAGGATGTCGAGGTGGTTGGTCGGCTCGTCCAGCAGCAGCAGGTCGGGTTCTTCGGCGAAGGCCTTGGCCAGGGCCGCGCGGCGGGTTTCGCCGCCAGACAGGCCTTGGGTCGACTTCGCCGGATTCAGGCCGAAGGTCTCCAACCAGCTTTCGGCCGTCCAGGTCTCCGCCTCGCCCGATGACGCATAGTCCAGCAGGGTCCAAGAGCGAGGCGTGCTAGTGAGCAAGGGGTGAGCGGAAGATGCGGATGTCGTTGCGCTCACCTCGCGCTCACTAGCACTTTTCACCCATCCAGGCGGGGGGCTGAGATCCGGCTCCTGCGGCACATAGGCGAAGCGGACGGCGGACTGGATGGAGCGGTCGCCGCTGTCCGGCTCGATCAGGCCCATGACGACCTTCATCAGGGTGGACTTGCCCGCGCCGTTGCGCCCCACCAGGGCGGCGCGGCTGCGCGGTTCGACCGCAAGGTCGACGCCGTCGAAGAGGGGGCGCTGGCCGTCCTGAAGACGGACGTCCTTGAGTGCGACGAGAGGGGGTCTGGCTGCCATGGGCGGCCATATAGAGGAGGGGAAGGCCAACCGCCATCGACGTTGACGGTTAGCGGCCGACACGGTGTAGTTCGTGCGCGGTTTGCACGCGGGGGATGCAGGGATGGATATGACGTCGAACGGGCGCGGGGGCGTGCCAGAACGCAGGCCGGGGCGGATCTTCTATCTGCTGGCCGCGCTGCCGGCGATCTGCGGGATCGTCGCGATGGTCGTGCTGCTGGCGACGAAACTGCCGGCGCTGGACGACGGGCTGGAGCAGATCGTCGTGCCGGGCGGCCGCGATCTGGCCTTGAAGCCGGGCGACCACACGGTGTTTCTGGAATACCGCAGCGTCGTCGATGGGCGGGTCTATGTCGTCGAGGACGTGAGCGGACTGGCGGTGAAGGTCCAGGCGGCGGATGGAAAGGCGGTGCCGACGCGGACGCCAGGAGCCAGCTCGACCTATACTTTCGGCGGGCGCCAAGGGCAGTCGATCCAGGCGTTCCGCATCGACAGGGCCGGGACCTATCGCGTGTCGGGGGATTACGACGGCCGTGATGGACCGCAGGCCGTGATCGCCGTGGGGCAGGGCTTCATGACCGGGATGTTCGTGACCATCCTGTCGGCGTTGGGGGCGTTCTTCGGGGGCATATTCCTGTCGGTCATCGGCGTCGCCTGGGTAGCCTGGAGTCGACGGCGGACGCCGCGCTGACCTTGGCCATGGCGATGGATTGACAGTTACCGTCCGGTTGGTATGTAGCGCGGATGGATAGCACCACACGCCGTCGCGCGCCTGACGACACCCGCGCCGAGATTATCGAAAAGGCGCTGGAGGTCGCCGCCGAGCTGGGTGCGTCAGGCTTTACGCTGGATGCGGTGGCGGCGCGGACGAGCGTCAGCAAGGGCGCCTTGCTGCATCATTTCCCCAGCAAGATCGCGCTGTTGGAAGGCATGGTCGATCATCTGGGGCGGATGCATACGGACACGATCCTGGCTGAGGCGGCGCGCGATCCCGAACCCTATGGCCGGAATGCGCGGGCCTATCTGAGGGCGACGGTCAATGAGCCAGTGACGCCGCAGGACGTCAGCATCGGTCGGGTCATCATGGCCGCCTGCGCCATCGATCCGGCGTTGGCGCAGCGTTGGAACGGCTGGATCGACAAGGTGAAGGTGGACGATCCCAGCGATCCGGTCGGGGCGGACGACGCCCTGATGCTGAGGCTGATCGCAGACGGGCTGTGGATGTCGGACCTGTTCGGCACCCATGCGGTGTCGTTGGAACAGAGACAGGCGCTGTCGCTACTGACGCCCGGCCATTCGATCACGGCGAACGACGCGTGAGTCTCGTGACGTGGGCCGCGTTGCTGGGCGCCATCGCGCTGGAAGTGGCGGGCACGACGATGCTGCAGGCCTCGCAGCAGTTCACGCGGGCCTGGCCCACGGCGGGGATGGCGGTCTGCTACGGCCTGGCCTTCTATCTGCTGTCGATCGCCCTGAGGCAGATGCCGGTGGGGATCGCCTATGCGATCTGGAGCGGGCTGGGGGTGGTGCTGATCTCGGTGATCGGGACGGTGGTGTTCCGCCAGCGGCTGGACCTGCCGGCGATGGTCGGGCTGGCGATGATCGTCGGCGGAGTGGTGGTGATCAACCTGTTCTCCAAGACGGTCGGGCATTGATTGAATCCTCCCCTGCGAAGCGGGGGAGGGGGACCGCGAAGCGGTGGAGGGGGCGAAGGCGCGCGCCGCATCGACCCTTTTCACACCCAGTCCGTTTCCGCCCCCTCCACCACGCTAAGCGCGGTCCCCCTCCCCCGTGAACGGGGGAGGATCTAGAGGGATAGAATAAATTCGGCGACGGCGTCTGGGTCGTTCAGGACGGCGGTGGCGGGGATGCGGATCGTGCGGACATCCTTGTCGGCAAGCCAGGCGTCGCGTCTGGCGTCGCGGGCGAGGTCGTGCTGCTGACCGTCGATTTCGATGCAGAGGCGGTCTTTGGTGCGGTAGAAGTCCAGGATGAAGGGGCCGAGGGCGTGCTGGCGACGAAAGCCGTGGCCTCGAATACGTTGCCAGATCAGGACTTCCGGCAAAGACATCGACCGGCGGAGACTTCTGGCGCGTTTTTGGGTAAGGACCGGCGCTCTCATGGAGCGTATCACCATCACAAGCTGTGCTTTTGGCAAGGGGATGCGTCGCGCGTGGTGCGGCGTCCGCCCCCTCCACCGCTTCGCGGTCCCCCTCCCCCGCAGGCGGGGGAGGATCTGATGGCGCCCTACTGGGAAACCAAGACTTTGGCCGAGATGTCGCCGTCCGAGTGGGAGGGGCTGTGCGACGGGTGCGGGCTGTGCTGCGTGATCCGGTTCGAGGACGAGGACACGGGGGAGGTCATTCCGACGCGGGTGCATTGCAAGCTGTTCGATCCCGAGGCCTGCGCCTGTTCGGACTATGCGAACCGCAAGGCCCAGGTGCCGGACTGCATCAAGCTGACGCCCGGCAATATCGAGGCGCTGGAGTGGATGCCCAAGTCGTGCGCCTATCGCCGGCTGCACGAGGGGCGGCCGCTGGCGAAATGGCATCATCTGATCTCGGGCAGTCGCGAGACGGTGCATACGGCGGGCGTGTCGGTGCGGGGGCAGACGATCTCGGAGCTGTCGCTGGCCGAGCCGGAGGATGCGCTGGATTTCGAGGCGCCGGAATGGGCGGTCGAACGGGGCCGGGAACGATAGGGTAGCACCCCCTAGCCAGCGCAACGACGCTGGTTGAAAGGCTGCGAAAACAAGCCATTAGAGAATTATGTGGGCGTTCTTCCGGCCTGAGGACGCTGGTCCGCTATGGTTTGGGCATGACGGGAAATCAGGACGACGAAGAGGGCGGCTCCGGCGGCGCGCACGAAACGGCTGCGTCCTGCGCCGGGTGGATGGAGCCCCTGTTCCTGATGATGAAGGCCAAGATCGAAGAGACGGCGAAGAGCGTCTGCGAGACGGACGTCAAGGACGCCGCCGTCGCCGAGAAGGTCGCGCGCCAGATCGGGGTGATCGCGCGTGCGGCCAAGGCGGTCGAGGCGATGCGACTGCTGTGCCTGAGCGACAACGAAGAGGACGAGATGGGTGGACGAACCTACGACCCCGCCGAGGACGAGCGAATCCGACAGGAACTGGTCGTCGAACACGCGCGGCTTGATCGAATTCTGGAAGAGAAGAACGCCGAAGCTGCTGAAAGAGCGCGGGCTAAGGCTGCATCGCAATCACTGTCGGCTGGCGAAGCATCAGTTTCCGCCGACTGACGACGACCTGAAGACCTGGCTGCTGTTGGGCGGCCGGGGATCGGGAAAGACCTTCGCCGGGTCGGTCTGGATCGACATCATGGCGCGAGAGCTGCCCGGCATCACCCTGGCCCTGGTCGGACCCGCCCTGCATGACGTGCGCGAGGTGATGGTGGAGGGGGCGTCGGGGATCAAGGCGCTGGCGGAGCCGGGCGACCGGCCGCGTTGGGAAGCGGGGCGGCGTCGGCTGGTGTGGGGCAATCAATCGGCGGCCTATGCGTTCTCGGCCGAGGATCCCGACAGTCTGAGGGGGCCGCAGTTTGATGCGGCCTGGGCGGACGAGTTCTGCGCCTGGCGACGGCCGGAGATGGTGCTGTCGAACCTGAGATTCGGACTGCGGCTGGGGGCCTCGCCGCTGCTGGCGGTGACCACGACGCCCCGGCCGATCCCGGCGCTGAGGCGGTTGATGGCCGAGGCGGGGACGGTGACGGAACGGGCGGCGACGGCGCTGAACGCGCAGAACCTGTCGCCCGGCTTTCTGGCGCATCTGAACGACGTCTATGGCGGGACGCGGCTGGCGGCGCAGGAACTGGAAGGCGTGGTGGTCGAGGGGGAGGGTGCCCTGTTCCGCATCGCGGACCTGAAACGGGCCAGGGGCGCGCGGCCGGTGGAGCTGGACCGGATCGTCGTGGCGGTCGATCCGCCGGCGACCGCCACCGGAGACGCCTGCGGCATCGTGGTCGTGGGGCGAAAAGGTCGCCAGGCCTTCGTACTGGCCGACCGGACGGTGCAGGGACGCTCGCCCCGGAGCTGGGGCGGGGCGGTCAGCGCGGCGGCGCACGAGTTCGGCGCGCACGAGGTGGTCGCCGAGAGCAATCAGGGCGGCGACATGGTGCGCTCGGTTCTGGCCATCAGCGCGTGTCCTTGCCGGATCGAGATGGTCCACGCCTCGCGGTCCAAGGCGGCGCGGGCCGAGCCGGTGGCCCTGCTCTATGAACAGGGGCGGGTGGTCCACTGCGACGCCTTCCCAGCGCTGGAGGAGGAGATGCTGGCGCTGGGCAGCGAGGGCGGACCCAGCCCGGATCGCGCCGACGCCCTGGTGTGGGCGATCACGCGGCTGATGCTGGGGCCGCAGTCGGCGGGACCGCGATTGCGGGGATTGTGACGAACCTTTCCCTCCCCGTTGCGGGGAGGGTGGTCGCGAAGCGACCGGGTGGGGGCGGCCCGGCAGGGGCGCACGGATTGATCGCGCGAGGTTAGTGATGGGTCGCCTTGCCGTCCCCACCCGGCTTCGCCTGCGGCTCAGCCACCCTCCCCCGCGGGGGAGGGAGATTTTTGTGACAGGAGAGACGATATGCCGGCCATTCCCGAGCGGGACGGATTGCTGAACCATGGGCGCGACGCGGGCGGGCCGGCGAGGCGCGCGGCGGCGGTGACGCCCAGCGATACGGCCGATCTGACGACCTACGCCAAGGCGCTGTATGTGGGCGGGGCGGGCAATGTCCGTGTGCTGACGGTCGGGGCCGAGGACGGGGACGCCGTGACCTTAGCCAACCATCCGGTGGGGTGGTTGCCGGTGCAGGTGCGCCGGGTGCTGGCGACCGGGACGACGGCGACGCAGATCGTGGCGGCCTTCGACTGATGTCGGGTCTCGAGATCGGAGCGGCGGGGGCGGCGCCGGGTGGGGTTTTGGGGAGGGCGCGGTTCTCCGTGCCCGACCTGCCCGTCTGGTCGGCGGCGGTCAGGGCCATGCAGGCGGGCGGGCGCGAGGCGCGGCTGCTGTGCATCGGCGACAGCGTGACCCAAGGCTATGGCGCGGTCTCCGGCGGCTGGACGCCGAACGGTCGGGCGGGCGCCTGGCCCGAACGGCTGGCGGCGATGATGAGCGGGCGGGGCCTGCCGGCCTCGGCGGCGTCGGTCGCGGGCGCCGGGGCGGCGGATGGGGCGAGCGGGGGTTACCCCGCCTATGATCCGCGCGTGACCCTGGGCACCGGGTGGGGCGTCAACGCCCTGACCGGGATGGGCGGCAAGCTGTTCTCGGGCGCGGCGTCGTCGACGGGCGTGTGGAGCTTTCAGCCGGACGGGCCGGTCGATCGGTTCGACCTGTGGGCCGTGACCAATACGGCGCTGGGGGTGCTGACGGTCGAGACGGACGGCGCAGTGCGGGCGACGGTAAGCACCACCAAGGCGGCGTCGATGGAGGTCACGACCGTGGCCTTTCCCGACACAGCCGGGCCGGTGAGCGTGCGCTGGGCCTCGGGCGGGGCGGTGTTCATCGCGGGCGGGGTCGCGTGGCGGTCGGACGTGCGTCGGGCGCGGGTGATCAATACGGGATGGGCGGGGCACGGATCGCGGACTGGATCACGACGGATCAGCCGTACCGGGCCTATGGGTCGATCCCGGCGGCGGCGCCCGATCTGTCGGTCGTGTGCCTGACCATCAACGACTGGAACGCGGGGACGGCGGTCGCGACCTACAAGGCCGGGCTGGGGACGTTGGTGGATCGGTGCCTGACGACGGGGGACGTGCTGCTGATGACCGGATGTCCGTCGGACCCGTCCCAGGGCAAGGCGAGCTATGCCGCGCAAGCCGCGTTGCGGGACGCGGTGTTCGAGGTGGCGGCGACGCGAGGGCTGGCGGCGCCCATCGACGGGACGGCCCTGTTCGGCGGCAGTTTCGCCGGCGGGCTGATGTTCGATTCCGTCCATCCCAATGCGGCGGGCCAGGCGAGGATCGCCGAGGCTGTGCGAGCACGCGTGATGATCTGAGGTTGTCGCGCGCTCTCGCGCGGTGGTAACCGTGGCGGATGGGGGAGCGGTTCTTCGGGGTGCAGGCGCTGCGGTTCGCGGCGGCGACGGCGGTGGTCGTCACGCACGCCGTGGATCTGGCCGGGACGCGGCTGGGGCTGGAGACGGCCCTTACGCACGGTAATTTGGCCAGCGGGACGCTGGAGAATTTCGGCGCCGTGGGCGTGGACGTGTTCTTCGTCACCAGCGGCTTCATTATCGCCACGACGACGCAGGGTCAGACGGGCGTGGGCGCGGCCGGGGCCTTTCTGTGGCGGCGGTTTCGGCGGGTGGCGCCGATCTATTGGCTGCTGTCGCTGCCGATCCTGATCGGGATGGCGCGGGGCGGGACGCTGAGCCCGGACGTGGCGGCGGCGACGTTTCTGTTCTGGCCGTTCAGCGGACTGGAGATGACGTTTCCGGCGCTGGGGCCGGGATGGACCCTGTGTTTCGAGATGCTGTTCTACGCCGGGTTCGGGCTGGCGATAGCGGGCGGGCGGCGGGTCGGCTGGGGTCTGGTCGGGACCTATGCGGCGATGCAGGCGGCTGGGCTGGTCGTGGCGGCGCCGGTCCTGAGGTTCTGGGGCGCGCCGATCATTCTGGAGTTCCTGCTGGGCGTGGGGATCGCCTGGGTGTGGCGGTTCGCGCCGGGTCGGGCGGGGCTGTGGGCGGTCGGTCTGGCGATGCTCGGGTTCGGGCTGGGCCTGGTGGTCGGCTATGGTGGCATCGACGATGTGCGCGCGCTGAACGATCCGTGGAACGGGTTGAGGCGGGCAGCGGTCTGGGGGCTGCCCAGCGCCCTGCTGGTGTTCGGCGTGGTGCGGATGGAGCGGACGGACCGGGCGCCGTGGCGGCTGGCGCGGGCGGCCACCTTCATGGGGGATGCGTCCTATTCGATCTATCTGGTCCATGTGCTAGTCATCCGGGCGCTGGCGCGGATGTTCGAGAGCGGGATGGTGGCCCTGCCGGGGGATGCGGTGGTGGCGGTGACGGTGCTCGCCAGTCTGGCGGCGGGGGCGGTCGTCCACGTCTGGATCGAGCGGCCGCTGTTGCGGCTGATGACGCCTTCAAGACACCGCCCCTTGTTTCACACGCCGTCATCCTAGGCCTTGTGCCTAGGATCCATAAACACCGGACTTGAGCGGCGAGCACCGTGAGTATGGGTCCTCGGGACAAGCCCGAGGATGACGAAACTAAAAGGAAGTCGACACGATGGTTTCGATCCGGTGGCCGTTCGGTCAGGCGGGGCGCGTGGGCGCGCCTGAGGGCAAGGAAAGCCGGGCGGGCGGGGTGATCGCCTTGTCGGGGGTGGGGCGGCCGCGGTGGACGCCCAACGACTACGCCAGCCTGGCGCGCGAGGGGTATCAGAAGAATGCGGTGGCCTATCGCTGCATTCGCATGATCGCCGAGGCGGCGGCGGCTGCGCCGTTTGCGGTGTTCGTGGACGGGGCGCGCGACGATGCGCATCCGCTGGCGAAACTGATCCGTCGGCCCAATCCCGAGCAGTCGGGAGCGGAGCTGATGGAGGCGGTCTATGGCGCGCTGCAGGTGTCGGGCAACGCCTATGTCGAGGCGACCGGCGATGCGGATGGAGATGGGGCGCCGGACGAGCTGTGGGCGCTGCGGTCGGATCGGGTGAAGGTGGTTCCGGGCCGGTCAGGCTGGCCCGAGGCGTGGGATTATTCCGTAGACGGACGGTCGGTGAGGATCGGGCGGGCGGCGGATGGCTGGGCGCCGGTGATGCACCTGAAGCTGTGGCACCCGCTGGACGACTGGTACGGGCTGTCGCCGCTGGAGGCGGCGGCGCAAGGGGTGGATGCGCACAATGCGGCCGGCGCCTGGAACAAGGCCTTGCTGGACAATGCCGCGCGGCCGTCGGGGGCGCTGATCTATGGGGCGAGGAACGGCGAGCGGCTGACGGACGGGCAGTTCGAGGCGCTGAAGGATCAGCTGTCGACCGTCTATGCCGGGGCGACCAACGCCGGGCGGCCGATCCTGCTGGAGGGCGGGATGGACTGGAAGCCGCTGAGCCTGACGCCGGCGGAGATGGATTTCACGGCGGGCAAACATGCGGCGGCGCGCGAGATCGCTTTGGCGTTCGGGGTTCCGCCGCAGCTGCTGGGGATCCCCGGCGATGCGACCTACGCCAACTATCGCGAGGCCAATGCGGCCTTCTGGCGTCAGACGGTGATCCCGCTGGTGAAGAAGGCGGCGGGGGCGATGACGGGTTGGCTGGGGGAGCGGTTCGCGGGGTGCGAAATCCGGGCGGACCTGGATGCGGTCTCGGCGCTGCAGCCCGAGCGGGACGCGTTGTGGGCGCGGCTGGAGGCGGCGAGCTTCCTGACGGACGAGGAACGTCGGCGGATGGCGGGGATGGGGGCATGACCGAACATCAAATCCGGCGCGTGCCGACGGCGCTGCTGATCGCCGTCGTGGTGCAGACGGTGGGCGGCCTGGTCTGGGCCGGGGGCGCCGCAGCGCGGATCGCGACGCTGGAGCAGAGGGTCGGGGAACAGAGGCTGGTCGCCGAACGGTTGGCGCGGCTGGAGGTCCAGGGCGAGGCGACGGCGGCGGCCGTGGAGCGGATCGAGCGTAGGTTGGAGGGCGGGGCGTGAGTGGTGAATCGCGAGTGGTGACTCGGCAGACGCATTCACGAGTCACAGTTCACCACTCACCCCTGCAAATCGAAGGCTACGCCTCGCTGTGGGGCGTGGCGGATCTGAACGGAGACGTGGTGCAGGCGGGGGCGTTTGCGGACAGTCTGGCCAAGACGGGCGCGGCAGGGGTGCGGATGCTGAACCAGCACGATGCGCGGGCGCCGGTCGGGGTCTGGGAACAGATCGTCGAGGATGCGCGCGGCCTGTTCGTGCGCGGCCGGATCGAGGACTGGTCGGCCGAGGCGCGGTTCGCCGGGGCGCTGAGCCGGGCCGGGGCGCTGGACGGGCTGTCGATCGGCTACCGCACGGCCCGGGCCCGGCGTCAGGGACGCTTAAGGGTGCTGAGCGCGGTCGAGCTGTGGGAGGTGTCGCTGGTGACGTTTCCGATGCTGCCGGGCGCGCGGTTCAGGGTCGTGACCGAATGACGGCTTTCGACCCTGACCGACGTTGTCATCCAAACGAACGGTGTTCATGATCTTGGAATGAACTGGTTCGCGATTATCGCTGGGCTAACAGCCTCGCTGACAGCCAACTCCGCACTCGGACTGTCACCCCAACCCCATCCTGCAGTGGGTGAGGAGCATGAGGTCATCATCTCCTATGTGACTTCCAAGCAGGGTAGCGATGGCTCCTCCAGTAGCTCAAGCGGACAAGACGTTCTGCTGGAGCGGGTGATCGCCGTCAGTAACGCCGGGCTTGAGTTGGAATTCGATCTACCGAGTGACGCAACCGCTGAGGATAGGGCCCGGGACTGGAAATTTCCGGCGCGGATTCTCCAGCAATCAAACGGCGCCATCCGGCTGCTGAATGGCGATGAGCTGGATGAACGCGTCGACCGCTGGCTTAAGGCGTCGGAGATGTCGCGGGACATGTGCGGACGCTGGATTTTTACCTGGAATGCGTTTCGCATCGAGTGCGATCCGGAGTCTGTGATCGCCGATATTGCAGCCATCAACCTGCTCAACGTCAATCTGCGGGAGGGTGCAACCTATCGGCATCCCCAAACTGTCGGTTCCGGGATTTTGTCTCTCACATCCAAGGGGCCGGGCGGCGCGGTCTACTCTGTGAGGTTGGCGGTCGATGCCGACGCTGTCCGCAGGGAGCGCGCCGAAAGTGACGTGGTCGTCGGCGAAATTACGCAGAATCCGGTGACGTTCGAGGCCGCCTTCAGCGAACGTTCGAAAGAGACTGTCTCTGGAACTGTTGAGGTCACGTTTGATGTTGATGCTTCGGGGAACCCGACGCGGCGAACGGTCGTAACAACGCTGGATACGGTAAAGCCTGATGGGGTGTCGGAGAAAGATCGGCGAACCGACACAGTGGAGCGGGTCGCTTCCGGAGGGACAAACCGGTCTTGAAGCAGGTTGGCGGCTGTCCGCTTTCCACCCATAACTGACGTTAGCGGCGTCCGTTGTGGGCGCTCCATCATAGCCGAGAATGGCGGTGACGTTCCGATGCCGTCGGAGGCGCGGTTCAGTTTGGCTTGAGGGCCTGGAAGGCGCCGTTGCGGTCGAGGGTTTCGGCGAGGGTGGCCATCTGGGCGCGGCCCTTCTTGCCGTGGAGATAGCGCAAGGCCCAGCCGGCGAGCACCAGGCCGAAGATCCAGCCGACGTGCAGCACCAGGTGGGCGAACAGGATGAAGACGGCCGCCAGCGCATAGGCGCCCAGATAGACCAGGGCCAGCTGGCCATCGCGCGAGGCCGTGGGGTTGGACAGGCCGGCGATGATCTCGACCAGGCCCGGCGAGGCGGCGGCGGACGGCAGGGCGTGATCAGAGGATTTTGAGGCCGGCTGGGACGCGGGTTTGGGTTGAATTTTCGGCGTGGCCTGGGCGGCGGGTGCAGCGGCCGGTCGGGCGGGTTTTGGCCTGGGCGGGATCGGATCCGGCGCGCGCCGGGCGGGACGGAACAGGATCGAGCGGCCGCCTTCGTCGACGGTGAAGACCTCGTCGAAGGCGGTGGTCGAGAAGTCGATGTCGCGGGTGTCCTGGCCGTAGCTCTGGCCGTGCAGGGCTGTCAGCCGGCCCTGGCGCAGCTCGATCTGGAAGCCGACGGGGTCGGGCAGGCCGGCGACCATGGCATGGACGGTGCCGAACAGGCCGGTGGCGTCCGGGTTGGCGGTCGCGCGGTCCGCGTCGACGACGATCTGGGAATAGAGGCCGGCGCCGGTGTTGCGACGCAGGCCCGGCGAACTTGCGGCGACCTGGGCGCGGAGATCCGGCACGCTGTCGCCCATCTGCCAGATCATGGCGTCCATGACGGCGCTTTCGAGGGGCGTCAGGTGGGACATGGGGCGTTAGGACGACTTGGATGCAGCGTTGCGACGCAGCATCAAAACCACGATGCCGACGATCAGGACGAGTATGGCGATCTGCGCCGCGCGGTAGGGCAGGCCGCTTTCGCCCTCAGCCTCGGCGCCGCGATGCAGGGCGGTCAGCACGATATCGGCAATCGTGTAGACGATGACCGGAAGGCCGATGGCCGCCGCCCATGGCCAGCGGGCCACACGTCGTGGCCCTGCTGAAAGCGTGCCGGGCGGGAAGAGGATGGCGAAAAGGATCAGCGCGGCGGCATGAAGCAGCGGGCTGTAGAGATCGGCTTCGACGAAGATCGGCGCGGGCATGAGGCGAGCCTAGCGGTCGCCTGAAGCCGCCGCAATCACAGGTTTCGGGCGGCCGATGACGGCCGCTCGCGAAATGGGAAGGTCGAGACGCGGCCGCCCCCTCCACCGCCTTCGGCGGTCCCCCTCCCCCGCATCGCGGGGGAGGATCGTTTCAGCAGGAGACACCATGAAAGAGACCAAACAGGCTTCGGGCCAGCCCGAGGCGCGCGATGTCGTGCGCGAGATGATGGCGGCGTTCGAGGCGTTCAAAGGGGCGAATGACGCCCGACTGGGCGAGATCGAGAAGAAGGCGGCGGCCGATGTGCTGCTGGAGGAGAAGGTGGCGCGCATCGACCAGGCGGTCGCCTCGGCCCAGGCGCGGCTGGACCGGGTGATGAGCCAGAGCCGTCGCCCGGCGATTGGCGGCGAACCGGCCGAGCCGGCGTCTGCGCCCGAGGCGAAAGCGGCGTGGGACGGCTATCTGAAGACGGGCCAGTCTGGCGCGCTGGAGGTCAAGGCGGGCCTGTCGGGCGGGGCGACCTCGGGCGGCTATGTCGTGCCCTATGAGACCGAGCGGGCCATCGAGCGGCGTCTGATGGCGGCCAGTCCGATGCGCGAGATCGCGACGGTCAGGACCGTGGCGGCCGGCGTGTTCAGAAAGCCGGTCTCGACGGCGGGCGTGGCCTGCGGCTGGGTGGCGGAGACGGCCGCGCGGCCCGAGACGGACCCGGCGACCCTGGCCCTGCTGGAGTTTCCGTCGGCGGATCTCTACGCCAACCCGGCGGCGACGCAGGCGTTGCTGGACGACGCCATGGTCGATCTGGACGAATGGCTGGCGGCCGAGGTCGAGGACGCCTTTGCGGCGCAGGAGACCCAGGCCTTCATCAACGGCGACGGGGTGAACAAGCCCAAAGGGCTGCTTTCCTATCCGACCGTGGCGGACGCGGGCCAGGCCTGGGGTCAGATCGGCTATGTCCCCTCGGGCGCGGCGGGCGGCTTTGCGGCGACCAGTCCGGCGGATCGCCTGATCGACCTGATCTATGCGCCCAAGGCCCAGTACCGACCGAACGGCCGGTTCGTGATGAACCGCAAGACGGTCTCGGCCGTGCGCAAGTTCAAGGATGCGGACGGCAACTATATCTGGCAGCCGGCGACGCGGCTGGGCGAGACGGCGAGCCTGCTCGGCTATCCGGTGACCGAGATCGAGACCATGCCGGACGTGGCGGCGAACAGTCTGTCGATCGCGTTCGGGGACTTCCAGCGGGGGTATCTGATCGTCGATCGGGCGGGGGTGCGGGTGCTGCGCGATCCCTATTCGGCCAAGCCCTATGTGCTGTTCTACACGACCAAGCGCGTGGGCGGCGGAGTGCAGAACTTCGACGCGATCAAGGTGATGAAGTTCAGCGCAAGCTGATCCGGTCGTCTCCTCCCTGTCGCGCAGCGATGGGGAGGTGGCGCGGCGCGTCTTCGCGCCGTGACGGAGGGGCTCTGAACGCGCGAACCGTGCGGCGGAAAGAGCCCCTCCACCACTTCGTGGTCCCCCTCCCCATTGCATGGGGAGGAGACGGAATTTCTGACAATGGAGATTGCCATGGCGCAGCCGGTGACGGTGGCGGAGGCGAAGCTGTTTCTGAGGGTCGAGCACGAGGTCGAGGACGGCTTGATCCAGACCCTGATCGCGGCGGCGCAGGCGAAGGTGGAGGGGGATGTCGGGTTGAGCCTGACGTCCACCTCTCCGGCGCCGCTGAGGCTGGCGATCCTGATGCTGGTGCTGCGGGCCTATGAGCGGGGCGAGGCGGTGGAGATCGAGCCGGTGGAGGGCTGGATCGCGCCCTATCGCGTGGTGCGGTTGTGAGAACTCTAGCGGGGCTGTTCCAGCCGGTGGAGGCCGAGACGCCGTATGGCGGGCGCAGCGTGTCGTTCGAGGCGGTCGGGTCGGCCTGGCTGAAGTGCGGGGCGCGTCGGCGGCTGGAGCGCGGCGAGGGCGATCAGCGGCGGGCGGTCGAGACGATGGGCGCGGAGGCGCGGGCGGACGCCCGGCTGGCGGTCGGGCGCGTGCTGAGGTTCAGCGGGGCGGACTGGCGGATTGTCTCGGTCGAGGACGTGCGGCCGGGGCGGGCGAAGCTGGATCTGGAGCGTGTGCGATGAGGGATCATGAGAGCGCGCTGCAGAAGGCGGTCGTGGCGGCTCTGAAGGGCGATGCGGCGGTGCAGGCGCTGCTGGGCGGGCGAGTGTTCGACTTCGCCGCTCTCGGGGCGCCGGAGGACGCCGCGTTTCCGCATCTGGTGATCGGGCGGTGCGAGAGCCGGCCGGTGGCGGCCGACGGGGGCGGGGTCGAGCAGAAGCTGACCCTGACGGGCGTGTCGCGATTCGCGGGATCGCAAGAGGCGAAGGCGGTGGCGGCGGCGGTGCGGGCCTGTCTGCACGAGGCCGTGCTGGAGGCCGACGGGGTGCGGACGGCGACGCTGAGGGCGACGTTTGCGGACGTCTTCCGCGCAGGCGACGGACGGCGGACCTATGCGGTGGTGCGGCTGAGGGCGGTCACGGAAGAGATTTGATCCTCCTCCGCGTCAGCGGGGGAGGGGGACCATGCGCAGCATGGTGGAGGGGGCGAAAGCTGACCGGGTGCGGAAATCAGGCGGCGGAATGCGTGTCCGCCCCCTCCACCACTTCGTGGTCCCCCTCCCCCGTTTCGCTGCGCTTCACGAGGGAGGATTGAGCAATGACGGCACAGGCCGGCAAGGACATGTTGCTGAAGATCGAGGACGCGCCAGGCGCGTTTACGACGGTGGCGGGGTTGAGGGCGCGGACGATCTCGCTGAACGCCAAGACGGTGGATGCGACGGACGGCGACAGCGCTGGGCGGTGGCGCGAGCTGCTGGCTGGCGCAGGCGTCAAGTCGGCGGCGGTGTCGGGGCAGGGCGTCTTTCGCGACGCGGCGTCGGACGCCCTGGTGCGCGAGGCCTTCTTCGATCAGGCGGCGAAACGGTGGCGGCTGATCGTGCCGGACTTCGGCGTGCTGGAGGGGCCTTTCCTGGTGGCGGCGCTGGAATACGCCGGCGAGCACGAGGGCGAGGCGACCTTTGCGCTGAGCCTGGCCAGCGCCGGGGCCATCGGGTTCAGCGCGATATGAACGGGGCGCGGGGCGAGGCGGCTGTGATCTTGGGCGCCGCGCGGCGTCGGGCCTGTCTGACGCTGGGGGCGCTGGCGGAGATCGAGACGGGGCTGGGCGTCGATGGGATGGCGGCGGTCGCAGAGCGGATGAAGACGTTGTCGGCGCGGGATCTGATGATCGTGCTGGCAGCGGTGTTGCGCGGCGGCGGCGAGGTCGAGCCGGAGGTGGCGGCGGTCGATCCGCGCGAGGCGGCGGTCGCGGTGGCGCAGGCGTTCGCGGCGGCTGCCAGGTGACGCCCTGGGGCGAGATGTTGCGGCTGGCGGCGACGATGGGCGTGGCGCCCGAGGCGTTCTGGCGGCTGTCGCTGAAGGAGTGGCGGCTGTTGACGCAAGTTCCGCGTGGGACGGGGCCTTTGGGACGCGAGGGGCTGGCGCGATTGATGGAGGGTTGGCCGGATGGCGGATGAGTTCGGGCGGGATGGGATCGATCAGGTCGCGCTGAGAGCGGCCGAAGCCGGGGCGGCGCTGGAGGCGCTGAAGGCCCCGGCGCGGGAGGCGGCCGACGCCATCGAGGCGGCGTTCGGGCGGGCCGGCGACAGTCTGACGCGATCGCTGGCGCGGGCGGCGGCGGATGGGGAGGTGTCGCTGGCCGAACTGGCGCGGGCGGTGCTGAATGCGGTCAATGCGGCGGCCGGCGCGAACGGCGGCGGGCTGAGCGCGGCGATCCAGTCGGTGATGTCCAGCTTCGGCGGGGCGCGGGCGGACGGCGGGCCGGTGTTGGGCGGTGCAGCCTATCTGGTCGGCGAGCGCGGGCCGGAGGTGTTTCGGCCGACGACGGGCGGCGAGATCGGGCCGGTCGGCGGCGGGGGCGTGACGGTCAATGTGGCGGTGGACGGCGGGGCGCCGGCCCTGCTGCGGTCGGAGGCGCAGATCGCCCAGATGCTGGCGCGGGCCGTCAGCCTGGGCGCCAGGCGGATGTGAAAACGCCGCCCCGTCGAGGACGGGGCGGCGCTGAGGTCGATCGGCGATGAGGCCTATTCGCCCTTCGGGTTTGGGCCGAAGCGGTTCTCGCCCTTCTGGCTGTCGGCGATGCCGATCCACAACAGGAAGGCCAGGCCCAGCAGACCGGCGATGGCGAACAGGCCGAAGGCCGGGCCCATCAGGGCGAAGACGGCGGCCGGGTTGCTCTCGTAGTAGTCTTCCGAATAGCCGTTGGCGACGGCGGCGGCGATGACCATGGCGAAGCCGGCGAAGAAGGCGACGACCGAGCCGACCCAGGGGATGGCGATCAGCCAGCCGGTCTTGCCCATGTCGTGCAGGCGCTTCACCGAAATGGCCAGGTTAGGCCAGATCAGCACGATGCCCAGCAGATTGATGAAGGGGATCCAGCTGATGACGACGTTGACGCCCAGCAGGATCAGCCAGCCGATCCAGAAATGGCTGCGGCGGATGCGGCCCTCGAAGGACAGGAACAGCTTCTGCCAGTCGAAGCCGGCGACGGCGGTCGAGGTCGAGCTGGCGTAGCCGCCGGCGACGCCGGTGGTGGTGGGCGAACCCGCCAGGATCAGGATTTGGGTGGCGGCGGCGCCTTCGGGGACGAAGTCGACGCGAACGCCGGCGGCGGGCACGGCCGGCGATTGCAGCGCGGCCGAGGTGAAGTCGTAACGGGCGCCGTCGTCGCCGCTGATCAGACCGACGCCGGTCGAGGCGTCGTAGCTGAGAATTTCACCGCGCACTGAGATCTCCATGACTGGCGCCCGATCTGGCGCGGCGGCAACATCGCCGACCCGTGCAATCCCAGCAACCCGAAAAGGTCAAGCTGGCCGATCCTGTCGCGTTTGTAATGCGGGCGACCCCTTGGGCGGCGCGCCGTGGACGTTCACGCCCGGCTGCGACGGCAGCAGACTGACGATGAAGATGAACAACCCGTCGACGTAGGGGATGAGACCGATCAGGATCATCCAGCCGCTGAAGCCGACATCGTGAAAGCGCCGGATGGTGACGGCGATGCCGGGCGCCACCAGAGCCAGATAGACAAGGATGACGAGGCAGACCCAGGCCATGCCCCAGGCCTCCATGTCATAGCCCATCTCGGCGTCGGCGATGGCCAGGCCGATCACCGGCATGAAGGCGATCACCGTGATCAGAAACTGGAATAGGGCGAAGGACCAGTATTCCTTTCGCCGCGCCCGGCCGTGGCCTTGGATGTAGAGGTCGGTGACGCACCGGGCGAAATAGCCCCACAGGCCCAAGTCCGGCTCTGGCGCATAGACGGGCGGCGGCAGAGGGCCGTCGCGCAGGACCATCAGGCTGAGGGCCTGGTCGTCCTGAACCACGAAGTCGACGCGGCGGCCGGGTTCGAGACCGGCGGCGGTCGAGGTGAAGATGTAGCGCTGCAAGTCATCGCCGCTGATCAGGCCGTCGCCGGTTGTCGGATCGTAGCTGAGAATTTCGCCGCGCAAGGTCTGTGGTCCTGAGAAGGCGGCCTGAGCGCCGCCGCCAAGGTTTGGACCGGGCGGGCGGCATTGCACAACAGGAGAGTGTTCATGGGCGCCTTTCATGAGGTGCGCCTGCCCGCGCGGCTGGCGTTCGGCTCGACCGGCGGGGTGGAGCGTCGGACGGAGATCACGACCCTGGCGTCGGGGTTCGAGCGGCGGTCCACGCCCTGGGCGCTGGGGCGCAGGCGGTATCTGATCGGGGCGAACCTGAGGTCGCTGGACGACATGGCCGAGCTGGTCGCCTTCTTCGAGGCGCGGCGGGGGCGGCTGTACGGGTTCCGGTTCAAGGACTTCGCCGACTTCAAATCGTGCGCGCCGGGCGGGGTGGTCTCGGCTGAGGATCAGGTGCTGGGCGTCGGGGATGGGACGCGCACGGCGTTTGGGCTGGTGAAGCGATACGGCGATGTGGAACGGCCGATCGCCAAGCCGGTCGAGGGATCGGTGCGGATGGCGCTGGGTGGTGTCGAGACGACGTCCTTTGCGGTCGACTTCGCCACCGGCCGGGTGACGCTGGAGCGCGCGCCGGGGGCGGGTGTCAGTGTGACGGCGGGGTTTCAGTTCGACACGCCGGTGCGGTTCGATTCCGATCGGATCGAGACGACGCTGGAGAGCTTCGAGGCCGGACGGATGGCGGCGGTTCCGCTGATCGAGGTTCGGGTCTGAGCTATGCGCGACATACCGAACGAGATGGCCGCCCGCATCGAGAGCGGGGCGGCGACGCTGTGCGATGTCTGGCGGCTGGAGCGAGCCGACGGCGTGGTGATGGGGTTCACCGATCACGACCGGGACCTGGTGGTGGACGGGGTCGTCTGCCGGGCGGCGAGCGGTTGGACGGCGGGGGCGGGAGAGAGCGCGGTCGGGCTGGCGGCGGGGTCGGTTTCGGCGGCGGGCGTGCTGGACGATGCGGCGATCGCTGAAGCGGATGTGGCGGCGGGTCTGTTCGACAAGGCGACGGTCGAACTGTGGCGCGTGGACTGGGCGCGGCCGGATCTGAAGGTGCGGTTGTGGGCGGGAACGCTGGCGAAGATCCAGCGCCAGGGCTCTTTGTCGCGCTATCGCCCTGCGGGCTGCTTGAGCGCAGGAGGCTTCGTCACCGAGCTTGAGGGTCCGCTGTCGAAGCTGGAGCGGGTGGTCGGGCGGACCTATGGGCGGATGTGCGATGCGCGGCTGGGGGACCAGAGGTGCGGGGTCGCGGAGCCGGCGGGGCGGGTCTGCGACAAGCGGTGGGAGACCTGCGTCGGGACGTTCGGGAATGGCGCGAACTTTCGCGGATTTCCGGATGTGCCGGGGGATGATTTCCTGACGGCTTATCCGGCCGGAAGTGCGCGAAACGACGGCGGGAGCCGGCGGTGAGGGGTAGGGCGACGATGTCTCCCTCCCCGGAATGGGGAGGGTGGTCGCGAAGCGATCGGGTGGGGACGGCAGGGCGATCGAACACGGAATGCCGGGCCGCCCCCACCCGGTCTCGCCTACGGCTCGACCACCCTCCCCCGCGGGGG